>NZ_JBFRDK010000260.1:0-6201 GCF_052113545.1 Paenibacillus sp. TAF43_2 | reverse complement strand
TTGGAACAGTGTTCTTTGGCATCAATGAAGCCAGATGCGGAAAATCACCGTTATACACAATCGTATCATGCAGCGTTTCCCTGCCGCCTTCGTCTATCACGCCAATGCAGCGTCCATTCTCAAGTACCAATTGCTCAATCTGAGTTTCTGTCTTGATTTGAACCCCTCTTCTGCGCAGCTCCTCTTCCAAGATGGAAACGATTCCGGCATAACCTCCTTTTACATACCAAATGCCATAAGCATGTTCAGCGAAGGGCAATAACGTATACAATCCGGGAGATTGAAAAGGAGCGCCACCTATGTATAAGGTTTGTAGAGAGAACGCATCAAGCAGCTTCTCACTTCGGAAATATCGTCCTGCAAAGGAACGCACGCTTTTGTAGGCTTTAAGCTTCGTTAATAACGTTAGGTTTCGAAAAGTATAAAACTCTCGTTTTCGCAAAAATGGACGTTCCAGAAAAGCTTCCTTTCCTTGTTTAAAAGCTACTTCCATGTCCGCCATATAACGCCGAAAACCATCGACTTCCTCTGGAAACATTCGCTCAAGCTCTTCGATCTGGCGCTGCTGATTCCGCCATTTGTGAAATACGGTGCCGTCTGCATAATGAATACGGTAAAGCGGATCGCATTCGAGCAGCGGTATGCGTGATCGCTCGATTCCCGCTTCCTCCAAAATACTAAGCAGCATTTCAGGCAACAGCACAATTGTAGGGCCTTGATCGATCCGATAGCCTCCGCCTTCCTGAAAAGCTAATCTACCGCCTAGCCGGGGGCCTCTTTCATAAATAGTAACCTGCTTGCCTTGCTTGCTAAGCAGCAGAGCTGCTGTTAAACTGCCTATTCCACCACCGACAAAAGCTACTCCCACCGAAAGGCCTCCTTCTGTGGGTGAATGACTGCTGAAGCTCCGCCAACCCGTATACGTTCACTATCATCCTGCGCCATAAGTAGCCGGGTACTTATGCGCGCTGATTCGAATATCGTCGGCAAGCCGCTGCCAGGGTGAGTTCCTCCCCCTACAAGCCAACAATTAGCGAGCTCTTCGAAGCGGTTATGTGGACGAAGCTTCATCATTTGATCAAGTGAATGTGCAAGATTAAACGTTGCTCCTTCATAGACATGATGATCATTTCGCCAATCTAATGGTGTAATGATGGCTTCCTCCTCGATGTCAGCCGAGAAGCCTGCAAGCTCTGGCTCCTGCTCCATACGCTCGATCATCTTTTCTCTAACGAGTGCCCGCTGCTCCTCCCAACTGACATTCGCAGTCAGATTCGGTACCGGCATAAGCGCGTATAAAGCGGTTTTCCCTTGAGGAGCGAGCGTTGGATCGTTAAGACCAGGATTATGTATATAAATAGATGCGTCTGAAGACAGCATCTTTTTTGTCATGATCTCATGTACGTTTTGGCGATAGTTGTTGGCAAATAAAATGTTATGGTGCGGCATATGTATTTCACGATTTACTCCGAGGTAGAGCATATAGGTAGAGCAAGAATATTTCTTCTTGGCAAGCTTTGCCGGACTGTATTTCTTAAGCTCACCCGGTTCAAACAACTGGTTCATAGCGGTTGCAAAATCAGCATTGATGATGATATGATCCGCTTCTATTTTTTCACCATTTTCCAAAAGCAGACCTACTGCTTTTCCGCTCTTGCTCAGCACTCTTTGCACACCGCAGGAGGTAACAATCTCGCCATCGTACTCGCGAATCACTTCAGCCATTGCCTCGCAGACGCGGTTAACGCCTCCAACTGGATGAAAAAGACCAAATTTATGTTCCAAATAAGCGAGAATTGTAAATGTTCCTGGGCATTCCCATGGCGACATGCCTAAATATTTTGCTTGAAAAGTAAACGCATATTTCAGCCTTTCATCTGTAAAATAACGTGAAAGTCTGTCATACACACTTCCTACCGCATTCAGCCGCGGGAGCGCTTGAAACACATCCCGAGAAATATAGTCGCTTAGCTTGCTGAAAGGCCGCTGCAGCAGCGGGGAAACCTTGTTATATTTCTCCCCCTCCTCCTTCATAAACTGAAGATAACCTTTACCGTTGCCGGGAAACAGCGCCTCGATTCTCTCAACCATCTGCTTCTCGTCCCGTGTCGGTGAAAATGTAACATCGCCGAATTGCAGCCTATATAGCGGATCAAGCTCAATGAGCTCAACATAGTCGTACAAGGAGCGATTTACAGATTGAAACATTTCCTCAAGCAGGTGTGGCATCATGAAAAACGTAGGTCCTCGATCAAAAAAATACTCCCCCAGCTGAAGCCTGGAGGTCCTCCCACCTATATAGGGCTGCTTCTCATAGACGGTAACTCGGTAACCTCGGCCAGCCAGCTCCATGGCAGCTGCTAAACCGCCAGGGCCTGCTCCAATAACGGCCACGATGCCCTTGTCCATACAAATTCCCCTTTCCAATATAACGAATTAACTATACAAACATTATACAAACATAATACATACTCGATAATAGTCTGTAAAGTTAATTTATTCATTAGAATTGGAAACTTAACCCTAAAACCTTATCTTTAAACCATCTTTCCCATTCTTCTTGATTGCCATTCGGCAGCACCCAATCAGAATACGGTTCAGGTACGTTTTTGAAGCCTTGTCCGCCCAAAACGACTTGCAGATCAGCATGATGAACCTTTAAACGGTTAATAAAAGCAAAGGTGGAGTCCATTAATTTCGTATCTGTTAACGATATGCATAGGACTCGAATTTGCTGTGACTTAATTAAGTCTTGAATCCCATCCTCTGGAGTATCTGGTCCAAGATACAGCACGTCAGCTCCTTTTTTTCGCAAAAATAAAGAAAATAAAAGAAGTCCTGCTTGGTGATGTTCACCAGATGGACATAAAGCAAGCATGCGGGGCACTCGATTATCAATCGGAAAAAGTTGAAAGAAACTAAGACAACGCTGAATCACGAACTGTGTAATAAAATGCTCCTGCGCGACAGAAGCTCTGCCTTCTTCCCACTCCGTGCCGACTTTAATCATTACTGAAAATAAGATTTGATAGATCATAATGTCATAGCCATACATGGAAAAACCTAAATCAACCATCGTTTTTGCTTGTTCCGTACGAAAGTTGGAAAGCGTGTTATACAAGCGCTCCACCATCTCTAGATGAGCCTCTTCAGCCCCAACTTTAGCATGGGTTTCTGTCTTCGCTTCCAACATGCGCTCGCGCAAAAGCTGCTGCTCCTTTAGCAGTCGAACAGCTTGCGAAATCGTTACACCTTTCTCATCCGTCTGGTTTTTGAGGAAGCGTAAATCCTCCATATTTTTATCATCAAAGAGGCGATAGCCTGTTTCTGTGCGAATAGGCTTAATCGCTTCATATCTTGTTTCCCAAGCACGAATCGTAACCGCAGGAATACCTAGCAGTGTTGAAGCTTGTCTGATTGTGTACATCATTACATTTCACTCTTTTCCTTCAGTTTCCAAAAAATGCGCTGCAGCCGAAAACGGTTATAGCGCTGCACAATGATAAATGGGACATTGGCGACAATGGCATAAACGATCATGATCCAGCCATAAATACTTTCGTTCCATAGGAAAAATAGCGGCGCAGGCAGCATTGATATGATGTGAGTCCACTCTCCGCGCCGCGTTTCAAGTATAAAGGTCTGCAAGTAAGCTTTCTCAAGGACAGCTATTTTTTTCTTGGCAAAGCCTCCTCGAAACAAGCTTCCTCCGTCTGGCAGTTTGTCTTTCCAAATACGAATGAATAACAATCGTTCATAAATCAATTCTTCTTTGCTCTTCTTTGTCTGTGGTTTCTTGCGATCAGCAGTGTGACTGAACCAAGCATCAGGCATTTTCAAAAACAAATAAGATACGCCTATATGCACAAGCAGCCATGCAAAAATATTTACAACCAATGTCCAAAACGGTGAAAATTCAAAAGTTCTCACTTCCGCCCGCTTCCCTTCATAGTTGAAATCGAGCGACCTTTCCATGTGACCTTGCGGCGAAAAAAGGTTTGCAGCGTTGAACTAGCGAAGATCACCATAAAAAAGAGAAGCGGAATAGGAAACAGGAAAGCGGTCTGGAAACCAAAATTTCCAGCTCGGCTTAACTGTATATTTATTAACAAAACATAAGCGAGGTAGCTGATTATTCCTATCGTTATTTGGTCGCTTGATCGCCAAATTTGAGGATTCAACCATTGTGTAACAACCGTAATCGAACCAGTCAGCCACCAGATTATTGCTAGTAAACGCAGCGGTGTCGTAGAAGATGCACCTGATGCGAAGCTTTTACTCCAGCCTGCACACAATTGCCGTATGCCTTCCGGGTACATTCGGAAAGCAATAACGCCTTTTCCGCTGCAATTTTGAACCGTATGCTGCTCAGCAAATAGAAGGCCTAAGCTGTAATTTTCGAGAATACGCTCACGAACAGCCTTGTGCCCACCTGTTTGAAAATATGATTCTCGGGTACAGACTATACAAGGACCGAAAGCGCCTACAGCCTTCTTCTTTGTTGCCGCAACAATTTGAGGTGCTCCAACCGCAGCTAAGACAATGATGTTGAAAAAAGCTGACAACCATTCATAGGGCCGCTTCATCTTGTGGTAAGGCTGGATCGAAAGCAGTCCGTTCTGCTTTGAATGGGCCTCAGCCAGCACCGACAACCCAGCATCCTCTAAACAAGTATCTGCATCAAGGAAAATAAGTAAATGACCGCTTGCTGCCTGCGCGCCATTCCAGCACGCCCAGCTTTTACCAAGCCAACCATCCGGCAGCTCGCCCGGGTTTACAACTATTGCACCAAATGATTCAGCGATGGCTGCTGTACGATCAGTTGATCCGTCATCTACAACAATCACTTCAAATGGAGCGAGTTGCTGCCCCTTTATTGATGGCAATAACTGTGTCAGGTTTCTCTCTTCATTTCTAGCTGGAATGATAACTGAAATGCTTGAGAAACTCTTTCTATCGTTCTTTGTGAAAGGCACCAAACCCTCTTCTAATGGTCGGATTTTGTTCAGCAGCCAAGCACCACAAATAAGTCCGCCAAGCAACAGCACAACATTTTCAATCATAGATCTAATCCTCTGTGCAATAGGTACCAAAATTCCTTATTTGACTCGTTATTCCATGTTTTCATATACAAACAGCTCATTTTCCCCAAAGTTGTGTACCACCTTTCACCAGGCTGATTAGGTCATTCCATTTGGCAGTTGATAATGGCTATACAAACTTACAACCACAGCCCTATCTTTGGTGAAAATGATGGCATTCAAACTATACGAGCCATTATTCGCTCTTTTTATAGCCTCATTCTCATCGTTTAACGACGAAATAGCAGGAGCTATCCGAAGATTTGATCCTGCAACAGCTGCATGTTATAGGTAAAATTTGTTAATACTGAAAGTGAAAAAGTGTTGGTTAAATGCATATCCCGCATTCTGCTTATCGCATTAACCTTTTACGTTAGTTCTACAACGATTATACGATTGTGTATATAGTTTGTCATCTGCATCGTTTCGGCTAAATGACCAATGTTGAGAGGAAGTGCTCCTATGAGCAAAAAGATTATTGTCGTCGGAGGCGGTCTCGGCGGACTATCAGCTGCTATTCGCCTCTCTGTAGATGGGCATCAAGTGACCATATTAGAAAAAAATGAACGCGTAGGCGGCAAATTAAACGTAAGATCAGGGCAAGGCTACACTTTCGATACGGGTCCTTCTATTTTGACGATGCCTTGGGTACTCGAACAGCTGTTTGAAAGTGCTGGCCGCAATTTAGAGGATTATATGAAGCTGGTTCGTGTTGAACCTCAGTGGAGAACTTTTTTCGAAGATGGGGTAACACTTGATATAACAGGTGACTTCCCTGACCTAATCAAGCAATTCGAACAAATCTCACCGGTTGATGCACAGCAATTCCTCTCTTATTTGGATTATTGTCAGCAAATGTATCAGCTCAACACAAAAAGCTTTTATAACAAGAGCCTTAGTGGCCTGAGCGACCTGCGGCGTCACCACAGTATGAAGGAACTGTTAGCGATGGACCCGATGAAGACGATGCATCAGACGACAAACCGTTTTCTGAAGGACAAGCATTTGCGTCAATTGTTCGATTTTTTCATCATGTATATCGGTTCCTCGCCTTATGCCGCTCCCGCTGTGCTGTCACAATTAATCTATGTACAAATGGGGCTTGGCATCTATTATGTAG
>NZ_JBFRDK010000259.1:0-6244 GCF_052113545.1 Paenibacillus sp. TAF43_2 | reverse complement strand
ATGTTTTGTTTTGTCTGTTATAATTTCAAATAGACGTTCATCAAGTTTGTTTACGTTTAATACCTTTTCCTCAAGGCAGATTTCCTGCTGAAAATGAGAAAGCTGCTCTCGTAGACGGTCAACTAGTTCTTGTGCCGTTACCTTAGGAAATCCAGCAACATCATAAATGTATTTTTCAGGATAAAGCGCTGCAAGCTGACCGCCTAGCTGGGGCATGCTTTCGATGAGTTTAACTGAAGCTTGTCGCATACCGCCATAGAAAGCAGCAAACATTCCTGCAGGCCCGCCTCCGATGATTAAAATATCGACGGGATCTACTGCTGATTCAGGGTTTGACATTGTAGCCACCTCCACGTTATAAGCTTTACGACTTCAATTATAAACTTTCCAGATATAAGAAGGAAATATTTAATTTGTATAGAGTTCTAAACAATTTCGTATATTTTGCCCTTGAACTTTGCCCGAAAACTCTGTAGAATTTCTGATGTATGTTATGCATGGGAGTGGTTGCATAAAACGTCGAAAGTTGTCGGTTTAATGCCATAGGCTCATTGATAAAAGCACTTTAATTAGAACACACTGAACTCATCATTATAAATATTCGGTTTAGCATGTGTAATTTTTCACAAAGTATAAATACAAAGATAAATAAGGAATGGATGGGATTAAACGATGAGTAACATACCTAAAATCGTTATTCTTGGCGCAGGGTACGGCGGCATTTTGACCGCACTTCGACTGCAAAAAGAATTAAATTACAATGAAGCTGACGTTACGTTAGTTAATAAACATGATTACCACTATATTACAACACATCTTCATATGCCAGCGGCAGGCACGGATAATCCGGAAAATGCACGGGTGAGCATTTCGAAATTGATCGATGAATTTAAAATCGACTTCGTGAAATCAACGGTCGTTCAAATTCGTCCGCAAGATAAAAAAGTGATCCTTGAAGACGGTACTTTGTCTTATGATTATTTGGTCATTGGTCTTGGAGGCGAGCCTGAGACTTTCGGAATTCCAGGCTTAGGCGAACATGCAATGAATATTCGCAGCATCAACTCTGTTCGTTTGATTCGCGAGCATATCGAGTACCAATTCGCGCGCTTCAAACGTGAACCGCATCGTACGGATTATTTGACGTTTGTTGTTGGCGGTGCAGGCTTTACGGGAATCGAATTTGTTGGAGAACTCTCCGACCGTATTCCTGAGCTGTGCAAGCAATTTGACGTAGATCCTGCGCTTGTAAAAATCTACAACATCGAAGCAGCACCAACGGCGCTGCCAGGCTTTGATCCTGAACTCGTAGAGTATGGGATGGATGTGTTGACCAAGAAGGGTGTAACGTTCCGTATTGGCACAGCCATTAAGGAGTGCTCGCCAGAGGGTGTTATCGTTGGCGAAGGCGAAGAAATCAAGTCGGCTACCGTGATCTGGACTGGCGGTATTCGCGGCAATCGCCTCATTGAGGAAGCTGGATTCGAAACGATGCGCGGACGCGTGAAGGTGGATGAATTCCTTCGCTCGCCGAGCAATGAGAACATTTATATCGTTGGCGACAACTCGCTGATGTTTAATCCAGAAGGCCGTCCTTATCCGCCGACTGCTCAAATTGCAATGCAGCAAGGTGTCGTATGTGCACATAACCTTGTCGCTTCCATTCGCAATCAACCGCCGAAGAGCTTCACGTTCAGCAACAAAGGAACGGTAGCATCACTTGGCAAAGGCGAAGCAATCGGAGTAGCTTTTGGCAAAAAATATAAAGGCCGCGTAGCCGCTTGGCTGAAAAAAGCGATCGACCTTCGTTACCTGTTCATCATCGGCGGCATTTCGCTTGTACTTCGCAAAGGGAAGTTTCTATAATGAGACATTGCAGCGTACAAGTCCGCGGATTGCTGACCAGAGATGAGCTGGATCGTTACAATGCATTGATGGAAGTCGGCTCCTTCTTAGAATCGCAAACACGATACGACTTGGCCTATACGGTGCAAAAGGAAGTTGACCTCCTTATTCAGCCAGCGATCGAGAGGTTGAAGGACAAAGGCCGCGCTCGTGACCGAGCTACACAAGAGTATTTGGAAGCGAAGCGGCTTGGTCTTGAAAATAATGACGAAGATGACGACGACGATAATTAAAATAAAGGCTTTCGCYCATTGGAGTAGCAACGAAGCTGCTCCAAGGCGGAAGCCTTTTTCATTCAGTTGATTCTCTCGGAAAAAAAAGAAGCCCAAGCCATTTGAAGAAAAGGCTTGGGCTTTCTTTCTATTATATTTTCAGCAAAGCTTGGAATTTTTCTACGTTCAAGAAATTGCCGACATAAAAATCGCCGAAGTCAGCGTAACGAGCGCTCACTTCATCAAAGCGCATTTCATAAATCAGCTTCTTGAATTGCAACGCATCATCGGCGAACAGTGTAACGCCCCATTCCCAGTTGTCGAAGCCGACAGAGCCGGTAATGATTTGTTTAACTTTGCCAGCGTATTGACGACCGATCATCCCGTGGCTGCGCATCAATGTTTTACGCTCGTCCATTGCGAGCATATACCAGTTGTCTTGTCCATCACGGCGCTTGTTCATCGGATAGAAGCAGATGTGGTTTGCTTTTGGCAGCGTCGGTTTCAATCGAGCGATAATATCCGGGTTTTGCATCGGATCAGAGCCCGGTTGTGCCATGTAGTTGCTCAGCTCTACAATGCTGACATATGAAAATACCGGATATGTAAAGCTTGCGAACGTTGTTTTGTTGAACGCCGTTTCAAGTTCGTTAAGCTCCTCTAGTGTTTCACGCAAATGCATGAATACGAAGTCTGCTTTTTGACCAACGATGGAATAAACGGCTGTACTGCCTTCTTTATTTTCCTCCACTGTGGTCCATTGCTGCAAAAACGTTTGCAGTTCGTCCAGCGCGCGGCTTCGTTCACTTTCATCGGCTAAGCGCCAAGCGGTCCAATCCACACTGCGGAAATCATGCAGCGCGTACCAGCCTTCTAATGTTTGTGCTGCTTCACTCATCGTATAAATGCTCCCTTCAAGCTCCATAATGATGCTCTAATCATTGTATCGTAAGGAGGGCGGAGTGAGCAAATGGCGGTCTTGTGACATTTGTCCTCATATAATTGACTTCCATCTAACCATTAATTAAACTAATAAACGAGAGTGTGAAAGGGGAAGTTTGGATGCTTCAATTAATTATTGCAACCGTGCTGTTTTTAGTTATGATGTTCGGCATTGGCTTTATTTTGAATATGTTGTTGAAAACAACGTGGTTCCCGATATATTTATTTGTTATCGCATTAATTGTATTAGGTATTTGGGCTCCTTGGGATCAGTCGGCGTCAACGACGATTGAAAACTTTGCTCACTACACGGTTTTTGATTACATACCGGTAATTGGAGCGCTAATCGGCGCATACGTAAGCGGATGGGCGATTCAGGCGCTGCGCAAGGGCGGCTACAAAATGTTTTAAGCCAAGCAAAAACGCCTTCAGCGTCCACTGGATGCTGAAGCAGCTTTGACGGAGAAATATAAGCCCTTTATAAGCTAACAAACTTATARATTCTTATATTTCAAGCAAAAACGCCTTCAGCGTCCWCTGGATRCTGAAGCAGCTTTGACGGAGAAATATAAGATAAGCAGAAGGAACGAATGATATGCCTTCTTATATTTGAAAAAAAAATCCCTCCTTCGGGGGATTTTTCTATTTTCCGACTCGTCCTGAACATCGGTTTTTATGTTAAAATGATAGAATGTTAGTGAAGGATGGAGCTGATGCTATGCGCATCAATAATATATTGCAGTACACGGAACACCACCGATATTACATTTTTCGCGATTTTTCGCTAAGCAGCCTAGACTACAAAATGCTGTCGCTAATCTATCAGCCGATGATTGGCGCATTTGCCGTCGCATTTTACCAGCAGCTGTATCATGGCATTGCCGAAGGCACCTCGGGCTACTCTTCGATTGAGCCGCAGCGCAAGCTGTTTCTTGGCTTAGGGCTGGAGATGAACGAGCGCGGACGCAAGCATCTTATCGAGCAGGCTTCGAAGCTGGAGGCTGTTGGATTGCTGCAAACGTCACGATTAGGCGTTCCCGATAATGCAGATGTTATTTATGAATACGAGATGTCGCAGCCGTTGTCGCCAGTCGAATTTTTTCGCAACATGCATTTAACGATGCTCTTGCGCGATAAGGTTGGCAAGTATGCGGTAATCTCGCTTCGAGAATCATTTGGCGCTAATGAACCGGATGAGCTGGCAGGAGCGAAATTAACGAAAGAAAATATATCAGTGCCTTTCTATGAGCTGTTTAAGCTTAATATGCAGTCCGTAGACAATGAGCTTGAGCAAGCGTTGACAGAGGTTGCGCCATCGCGGCAATCAGCCGCTAGGCCGGCACAAGCAACAGCAGGCATACCTTATGGAGAAATTATTTTGCGTTTTCCTCGTAATTCCGCAAATCGGCGGTTCGTGGAGCGGCTGCGAAGTGATGAAGAACAACTCTCGCAGGTGAACTATGTAGCTTACAAATATAATTTGGCTGTAGTGGATATATGTCGTTTGCTTGATGAGGATGGCATTTTTGGAGAGAGCGGCACACTTAATGTTGACGAGCTTCAACTGCGGGCTAATCAATTTTATAGGCAGGACAAGAAGCGGGAAGGCGAACGGCAGCGAGCGCTGTCACGCACGCAAGTTGTTGCGGACGAGGAGACGGTTGATCCTGATGAATTGACCGAGGAATACGAAGTGCAAGAGCAGCATTATTTGCAAGTTCCCAATCAGCTTAGCGGCCGCTGTGATGTTCAGCAGTATAATATGCTGATGCGAAATGAACCACATACACGGTTTCTTCAGCGCTTTTTCCCCGGAGCAGTACCGGATTGGATTGAACGAGTGTTTGAACGCATCGACCTCAATTATAAATTAGCTGCCCCCGTTATAAACGTACTTATACATTATGTTATTGGAGCTAACGATGCGCAGCGGGTGACAAAAACATTTTTGGACGCCGTAGCATCGAATATGCTTGTGAAACAAATCGATACATTCGAGAAAGCAGTGCTTTATGTGCGAGAGCAAGCGCAGGTGGAGCAGGATAAGGAGCGCCGCAAGGAAGCTGCGACCAGTTACGCTGGCGGAGGCTATAGCGGCTCGAAAGGCGGCTCCAGAAGCGGAGGCAGCAGCAGGGGCACATCCCGTAAGCCTTCTATTCCAATCGTACAGGAAGATCAATCGGCTTCGGCAGTTTCGGCCGATGAGCTTGAAGAGCTGTTGAAGCTGGCTCGGAAATTAGACGGTAAATGATAAAGGCGGTGTAAGCAGATGATGGAGTCGATGGGCGAATTGCTGAAGGCTTGGCCTTCCGGTAAAGCCTTTACGGAAAAGGCGGAGCATAAGCTGACTGAGCTGCTTGCAGAACCGCTTGTTGAGAAGCTTCGCGTTAAATATCCGGATTTGGATGAGCAGACAATCCGTCTTAATTTGAATCGGGTTTATCAATATGTGACGGAATACAGGAACTGTACCAATTGTCCGGGCTTAGACAATTGCCCGAATGATTTTGAAGGCCACTATACGCTGCTTAGTTCTGATACGGTGAATGGTCTAACGCAGTTATATGACCGTAAGGTAGCATGCAAGAAATTTAACGCTCGTCAGAATGAGGATCAGATTAGAAGCCGGATCAGAAGCTTCTACATAGACGAGAAGGCGCTGCAGCGCGGTTACTCGTCAGCTGAGATTATTACGAGAGATCTTGAGCGTGCAAAGGCGGTTGGGCAGGTTCAGAAATATATCGATCGCACGAAAGAGCATGGCTTGCAGGAGGAAGGCTTGTATTTGGCAGGCCGCTTTGGTACAGGCAAAACATTTTTAATGTGTTATTTGCTTCATGAGCTTGCGAAGGCTGGATATTCTGGTGTGATCGTCTACATGCCTGACTTTGTAGAAGATCTGAAGACGCTTATGCATGAGCCTGGCAAGCTGAAGGAAACGGTCGAGATGATGAAGGAAACCGACCTCCTTATCTTTGATGATATGGGTGCAGAAAATTTAAATCCATGGGTTCGCGATCATGTACTTGGCGCGATCTTGAATTATCGGATGCAGCGCAAGCCAACGTTCTACACCTCCAACTACGAGCTGGAGGCGCTGGAGAGGCATTTTAGCTTCACGAGCAAGGATGGCGATGAGCTGCATAAGGGACAGCGTATAATGGACCGTATACGGCGTATACGGC
>NZ_JBFRDK010000258.1:0-6264 GCF_052113545.1 Paenibacillus sp. TAF43_2 | reverse complement strand
CTTCATATCCTGCTCGATTATTTAATCGATCAAGAAGAGGATCAAGTAGGCGGAGACCTTAATTTTTGCAATTATTATGATAATGACAGTCTGCTTGTTGAGCGTCTCGGTACGATTGTGAACCGAGCGCGTGAGGATGTGAAGCAGCTTCCTGCTTCTCGTTTTCATCGTTTGATTATTGAAGGGCTCTTAGCCTTATATTTGTCAGACCCGAAGGTTCGCCACCAGGCGGATGTCAGAAATGTTTCTAGGAGGCTAATGAAGAACAGCCCGCTTACGCGTCTGTTTTTCCTTATTAACAGCATCTGGATTCGGAAACAACAGGCTTAACTATAAATAAAAAAAGTGGAGGAATGACCATGTCTGCAGTCAAATCAATCGCAGTATTGACAAGCGGAGGAGATTCGCAAGGAATGAACGCAGCCGTTCGTGCTGTTGTAAGGAGTGCACTATATCACGGTTTGGATGTATATGGTGTTCAAAGGGGTTACCAAGGGCTTATCAATGACGACCTTAGACAAATGGATTTGAGAAGCGTTGGCGATATTATTCAACGCGGCGGTACAATTTTGCAAACAGCTAGATGCAAGGAGTTTATGACACCTGAAGGCCAACAGCGCGGTGCTGAAGTGCTTCGTGCTAGAGGTATCGACGGTTTGGTCGTTATTGGCGGCGACGGCTCTTATCATGGCGCTAATAAGCTAAGCAAGCTGGGCATCAAAACGATGGGACTTCCAGGAACAATTGATAATGATATTCCGTTCACGGATATTACGATCGGCTTTGATACTGCAGTTAGCATCGTAGTAGATGCTATTAATAAAATTCGCGACACGATGTCATCGCATGAGCGTTCATCCGTCGTTGAAGTTATGGGACGTCATTGCGGCGATATCGCTTTGCATGCTGGTCTAGCAAGCGGTGCGGAGACGATTCTTGTACCAGAGGTTCCTTTTGAACTGACTGAGGTTGCAGAGCGTATGAAGACGAATTTTGCCAAAGGCAAGCGTCATTCAATTATTGTTGTAGCAGAAGGTGCGGGCAAAGGTGAAGAAGTAGCAAGACAGATTACTGCTAATAGTGGAATTGAGCCGCGTGTAACTGTACTTGGACATATTCAACGCGGCGGTACGCCGACGGCAATCGATCGTATTCTAGCAAGCCGTCTTGGTGACTTTGCCGTTAGACAGCTAATGGCTGGCGATTCAGGCAAAGGCTGCGGCGTTGTTAAAGGCGAGCTCGTAACGACTGATATTGATCTTGTTGTCAATACGAAGAAACCATTTGACACTGATATGTACGAGCTGGCACTTCGTTTATCCCAATAAATATAAATATAAATATAAAAAAAGTCCACCGCCGCTTTGTAAGCGAAGGTGGACTTTTTTGTGTCTAAATAGGATTAAAGCTAATCATATTCCACGTTAGGAGTGTATTTATTTCCGGCATTCCATAGGAGAAACTCCTTGATGCCTGTTTCTTTCAAAGCTCTAATCTGAGCTTCGACTTCCGTTTTGCCATACTTCACAAAATGACCAGCGCCTAACCAGCTTGCTGTGAAATCTTGAATCCACGGACGAATAATCGGTTTTGACTCCGTACCCGGATCAAGCTTCTTATGCGTATCAAGCATGGCGCCTTTTATAGTCTCATATGGGCTTTTGTCAGGATCCTTTTGTTTAAACCATCCTGTACTATAGTGACTAGGATAAACCATAGGCGAAATGACATGCACATCATTTGAAATTTTCACAAAATCTTGGCCAATGCCTTCGGCTGTCGGTACGGATGCCGCATAACCAAATATATCTACCGAAACCCTAACACCGAGCGGCTGAAGCTGTTCTCTAGCATATTTGACAAATCCAGCGACAGTGTCCACGCGGCTCTGATCAGCCTTGCTGAAGGTCAGTGTATCAGATTTGTTATCAAAGCCCTCTGGGAACCGAACATAGTCGAATTGGATTTCCTTAAAGCCAAGCTTTGCTGCTTCCTTGGCGACAGCAATATTATAATCCCATACTTCTTTGCGATAAGGATTTACGAAGCTCTCGCCGCGATTATTTTTCCATATCGTTCCGTCTTGCTGGAGGAAAGACAGCTCAGGCTGCTTTCGCGCAAGTACCGTATCCTTGAAGACTACAATTCTGGCTATCGGATAAATATTATGTTTTTTTAAAGTAAGCATAAGTTCATTAATATCTCGGATATATTTCTTCGAAGCGCCAACCTCTAGCAGTTCGGGTGTTGTAGTAGGATATGTAATGTAGCCGTTGTCATCTTTAATGTCGATTACCATACTATTGAGGTCCGTGTCGTCAAGCAGCTTTAAAAGCGATTCCATGCGCGCACCGCCCGCGCTATGAGCAGTTACATAGATTCCTTTGATCGGCGGTGTTTCAGGCTGCGGGTCTTTTTTGACCAGTCCAGCGTGATTTTTTCCTGAGAGTTCGCCTCCATTTGCAGCAGCATCCGGATTAATGATGGTTTGGCCAGCTGCGGAATTTAAGTATGCAATTGCTAGCTGCTTCACTGCGGTGTTATGCTCTCCGCTTCCAGTGAGCAAGCTGTACAGCAGCAGCAATGTTGAAATGATGTTGTCCATTTTGCTCTCTCCCCGTTAGCTATTCTGTTCAAATTATAAAGCAGATGGCATGTCTGGGTCATTAACTTTTTTACAATTGTCATAAAACTCATATTGAAAATTTGCTAAAAAGCTGAAATAAAGACTTGCGAATAGGTGATTATCGCCGCCGTTTTCCTGCAAAACAAACAAAAGCCAGCCGAGTGTGACTCGACTGGCGCATAAATAATCCGTGTGTGTCCCGCATTGTCATTGTAACAAAGCTTCTCTCTGCTGATTGCAAATACTGTGCTGCACAATTTCCATTGCGTCAGCAGGCTCTAATACTGCAAGACCGTCACGCAGCACAATGCTGATGTCCAATTCGCGTTTCGTAAGAAAAGGACTGAGCTCTGGGGCTAGCTTCTCTACAATTTGAGACAATTTGACCGTTTCCATATCCACCTGAGCCTCACCCTTTCATATCTAATGTTTAGGGGAAATCATATGGCAAGAAACCAAACTACGGGATACAAACATTATATCAGGATCATTTTCAAAAACATAGGGATACGGTGTAAAATCCATACCTGCGTATATGATTTAGTCTTTTGGCTTGTAAAAATCGCCGATGACACCAACCGTTTCTACGATGTTAATGAATGCACGCGGGTCGATGGTGGTAATCGTCTTGCAAAGCTCTGCTATTTCATATTTCGTTCTTACAGTCATCAGCATATCGCGATCACCCGAAGAATATGCACCGCGTGTTTTTATTATTGTAATTCCGCGCGGGTGCAAGAGCAGCTTTGCGAGCAGCTCTTCGGTTTTGGTCGTGATAATGAAGGCCGTAAGTTTAATATGCCTCACGTGGATGAGATCTACTACTTTTCCAGCGGAAAAAATAGCGACGAGCGAGTATAAGGCTAAATTCCAGTCCTTCGTAAACAAAATCAACACTGCAATGACTACGCCATTCAATAAAAAAATAATCATGCCTATTGGCCAATCGTGTTTCCGCGTTGCAATCGAGGCAATAATATCGAAACCGCCTGATGAGCCGCCGTACCGAAGTGTTAAGCCGCTGCCAAACCCGACTATAATCCCGCCGAATACAGCTCCAAGCATAAGGTCATCCGCAATTTTCATGACGGGTATAACCTGTAGGAATACCGTAGAGGCGACAACGGTGTAGACGCTCCATATAATAAAGCGATGACCTACGATAAACCATCCCCATAATAGCACCGGCACATTGAGGATAAAATAAAGCAAGGCGATGTTTCCGCCCGTAATATAGCCGACCATCATGGAAATACCAGATATTCCACCGCTAAGCAGCTGGTGCGGAATTAGAAAAAAATTGAAGCCCAGTGCGATAAGGAAGGCGCCTATTGTCATCATAGGGATTGTAAAAAGGTAACGCAGGGAATGCGGATTCAATAAAATCGCTCCAATGCAACCGACTTGTTTAATTCCTTTATTTTGGCATGCTTAGTATGGCTTAAATTGGTTTGCTGGTATTCATGATTGATTGTGTGCTATAATGATTTGGATATTCTTAAGTAGGCTGCAGATAAAAGGAGTTTGAGAAAAGTTTGAAAACATTTGCTGAATTTGGCTTGGAACCAAAAGTGTTACAAGCAATTACCGAACTTGGATTCGAGGAATCTACCCCGATTCAAGACAAAGCTATCCCTATTGCTATGGCGGGACAAGATTTAATTGGCCAAGCACAAACGGGTACAGGAAAGACAGCGGCATTCGGAATTCCGCTCATTAACAAAATTCCGACAAGCGAGGAACGCATTGTCGCATTAATAATGACGCCAACCCGTGAACTCGCTATTCAAGTGGCTGACGAGATCGGGAAGCTGACAAGGTACAAAGGTCTTCGCTCATTGCCGATTTATGGCGGACAGGAAATTGGTCGTCAAATCCGTGCATTGAAGAAGAAGCCTCAAATTATTATTGGTACACCAGGACGTTTGCTTGATCACATCAACCGCAAAACAATCCGTCTAGAAGATGTACAAACCGTTATTTTGGATGAAGCAGATGAAATGCTTGATATGGGCTTCATGGAGGATATTCAATCTATCCTTAAGCAAGTGCCAGACGAGCGTCACACGATGCTGTTCTCTGCAACAATGCCAGCAAACATTCAGAAGCTTGCACAGCAATTTCTGAAAAACCCTGAGCATGTTTCAGTTATTCCAAAACAAATCACAGCTCCACTTATTGAGCAATCTTATATTGAAGTGCATGAGCGCCAGAAGTTCGAAGCGCTTAGCCGCTTGCTTGATATGGAATCCCCTGAGCTAGCTATCATTTTCGGTCGTACAAAACGTCGGGTTGATGAGCTTAGCGAAGCGCTTCAAAAACGTGGATATACTGCAGACGGTTTGCACGGCGACTTGTCGCAGAACCAACGCGACAGCGTAATGCGTAAATTCCGTGATGGCAGCATCGATGTATTGGTAGCGACTGACGTTGCTGCTCGTGGCCTTGATGTATCCGGCGTAACGCATGTTATCAACTTTGACCTTCCGCAAGATCCTGAGAGCTATGTACACCGTATCGGTCGTACAGGCCGCGCAGGTAAAGAAGGTACAGCTTGGTCATTCGTTACACCTCGTGAAACGGACCACTTGCATTTCATCGAGAAAGTAACGCGTCAGAAGATGAACCGCAAGCCGCTTCCAAGCATCGCAGAAGCGATTGAAGGCAAACAACGCGTAACAGCTGAACGTCTTCTTGAAGTCGTTCAAAACGAAGAGTTCTCTGAGTACAAAGCGATTTCGATTCAATTGCTTGAGCAATATGATTCCGTTCACTTGCTCTCAGCAGCAATTAAATTGCTGACTGGCGAGAAGAAAAACGTAGAAATCGAATTGACACCGGAAGATCCGCTTCGCGCGAAAAAACGCAAGCCGGACATTCGTTCAAACGGTCGTCCATTCAACCGCAGCGGTTCGTCCTCTTCATACGGCGGCAATCGCAGCAGCAGCACTGGCGGCAGCGGTGGCGGCGGATATCGCGGTCGCGATGACAGACGCAGCAGCGGCAGCAGTACTGGCGGCAGCTCACGCGGTGGCTATGAGTCCCGTGGCGGCAGCAGCAGTGGCGGCGGCTACGCTGGTAAAAGAAGCAGCGAAGGACGTCCAGAAAACCGTCGTCCAAAAAGCTCTTCCGACGGTTATGTAAATAACTAATAATCGTTTCCCTTGTATAACCAAAAAAATCGAGGAAGTCCGTGATCCCTAACGGGCATCTGGACGACCTCGATTTTTTTATTATTATTCTATTGGTTGTCTTATTACAAAACAGATATACGAATTCCGCTATACTTTGTAGTCTAGTGGGAGTAATCTTACTTTTCTGGAGGCAGATCCGATGGAACCAAAGGGGCTAATGGGTGGGTTTTACCGAATTTCGGAATGGATCATGAGATTGGCAGTTATTAATGTTTTGTGGTTGATCTGTTCGATTCCATTCGCTTTTTTTGCATGGGGATTGGTTTTGTCACWGGATGTCAATCAAATCTATTCCGCTCTTATTGCGATGGCAGTCGTCGCGCCATTCTCCTTATTTCCAGCAACAGCAGCTATGTTTGCGGTTGCGCGCAAATGGGTAATGGGAGAGAGTGACGTTGCGCTGTTCAAAACATTCTTCCGGGGCTACAAGGAAAATTATAAGCA
>NZ_JBFRDK010000257.1:0-6362 GCF_052113545.1 Paenibacillus sp. TAF43_2 | reverse complement strand
ATATTCTAGTCTTATTTAGTTTTATTGAGCTCATTTAGTTGAAATAGGTCTAGTTTTTATATCTATTTCACTAACATTGTCCATTAATCATTATTTATGGGCTAAAACAATAGTTCATATGGCTATACTCAAATAATAACTAGCAAAAATAATATTTGAGTTAATTACTCGAATAATTTCACGAAATGTGACATATTCGGTTATAATGCAAACAAAGACTAAAAATATAAATTGAAGTAAAATGCTGTCGAATTAAATTCCAGGCATTTCTATGTTTTTTTATTATCTCTAATCTATGTAATTGTTTGTATTTACGAAGGCTTCAAGCTTTCACACATCAAGACACAATTAACATTTACACAAAACAAAGAAACTTCCAGCGTGTCCCGAAGGGACGAAAGCGCTCCACAGTAAGCCAAACATATCTGCACAGATTATCGCCAACGTTAGTCGAGTTGCGGGTGTCCAGAGGGTGCAACCCTTGGGGCCCTCCCTTGGAAGGGAGGGTATGGGTGGGTTCGAAATGCTTGTAAGGTTGGTGTAATAATTGTTTAGAGTAAACCCTCGAGGGCAAGGGTGAAAAAAACCTCTAGGGATCTAGGGTAATATAACACGAAAGAGGTTTAACATACGTGAGTCAATGGATCGGAACAGCTAATCAAACTTATGCACCATATGCGATGGAGGAGCTTCGGAGGCTGATTGAGGGCGTTGCCTTCACACAGCTGGCAGCAGGAGAAGTGTTTTTAATGACGAGCCCGCTAACACGGGAAGAGACGCTGCAAGCTATTCATCAGCAGGAGCCGATCTTTTTGCGCCATGTGCAGCCGGTGGATCGGACGATTGAAATTACTGGAAATGCGAATGATTTAGAACAATTGTCTAGCATGGTTCGAAATGCTGTATTAACTTTGGAAAATAAACGGGTAGCCGTTCATATTAGACGTACAACGAAATCAGAGTTTGTATATTCGGCTGCGGATACAAAAGCGGTGATAGATGCGGTACTTGAAGAGATTGACGCGGAACCAGTTGTACAGCAGCCAGACGTTATTATTGCGATCTATGCGGCGATCAATCAGCTTTATGTCGGTTTTGGTTCACCATCGGAGATGCTCTCGGATTGGCCGGGCGGCGCCGTTCGTTTTCAACGTGAAGAAGGACAAGTCTCGCGTGCCAAATTTAAGCTGCTTGAAGCAGAACGTGAATTCAACCTAAATTACGCACAGTTTCAAAATGCCCTTGATGTTGGCGCAGCGCCAGGCGGCTGGACATCCCTTTTACTTGAGCGCGGCCTGCGGGTTACAGCCATCGATCCTGCTGAATTGCATCCATCGCTAATGGCGTATCCTACGTTAACTTACTTAAAGCGCAATGCATCCGAAGTGAAATTTAATCCCGATTCATTCCAGCTTCTAGTCTGTGATATGAGCTGGAGTCCGATGATGATGTGCAAGCTCGTTCTCGATCTTGAGCCTGCACTAACGAAGGGTGCAACAGCCATCATTACAGTTAAGCTTATGCACCGGAAACCGCTTCAAACAATTCGTGACGTGATTTCAAGACTTTCGACAGAATTTAAACTTCAAAAAGCTAAGCAGCTGTTCCATAATAGAGAAGAAATCACACTTTATTTGATCAAAAAATAACAGGAGTCGCCCCCCTTAGTGAAAAGGAGGGCGCTCTTTTTTCAAATCCAGCAAACAATCCTAGCAAAGAAATGAGTATGTCTTCTAACCACTCAAAAACCGATAATAGCTGTAAATCTCTTGAAGGAGACTTGGCCGATGCAGAGTTTGAAAGCGCTTTATATGAATTTGCGTATCAAACACAAAATGTTTGTGTTGATATCAGTCATCATGCTGGTTGTTGCTATGCTTGCTATCATCATTCAGCAATACGCTTTTGATTTTTATGATCAGGAAATTTATAAGCAATCTTCCAAAGCGCTCAGTTTGTCGTCCCTCAGTATCGAGAATGAGCTGAAAAAGATGGAGAAGCTTACCTTTATGCTTTCAACGGATTCTACGATCCAGCATTATTTGAGATCCATCAAGAGCGGTTTGTCCGATTATGACAACTATGTTGTGCAATTAACGGTGAAGGAGCGAATGGTCAATATCGGCGGGCTTGATAAATACGTGCTTTCCGCCCAGCTGTATGACGTAAATGATAATGAATATGCGGTTGGTGCAAATTCGATAACGATTTACCAGGACCGTCTGGATGCATTCAAAAATGCAACAGCGGTGAAAAAGGGCGGGAATACTTGGATTGCCCCCTATAGCAACGATAAGTCCTTAATTGCTGCGCGTGAAGTGCGTTCGTTTGAGCAGCTGAGCTTAGACTATCTTGGCACTTTAGCGCTTCGCATCGATATGAACAAACTGTTTAGAGATCTCGCTAAAGGTATGAACAGCAACGACGCGAAGCTGGTCATTATGAAAAACAATGAAGCGGTGTATCCTGAAGCATCCGCTTTTTCCATGGAGTCCTTATCTGCGCTGCCTGGCAATGAGGGCTACAAAGTTATACGTTATGAAGGGAAGCAATATTTTGTTACTTATATAGCGTCAACGTATACCGATTGGACTTATTATACGCTGATCCCATTTGATGACATCTTTGACCGTGTCGTGAAGGTCAAAAATACGATTATTATTATTTTTGCTATATTATTTATCGTCATTCTCCTCATCGCAGTTGGCTTCGCAAATGGTATTACTGAGCCTATTGAACGCTTGAACGCTAAAATGAAAAGGGTGCAGCTCGGCAATTTTGAATATATCGAAGAGCCGAATGAGAGAGCGCTTGCAATGGATGAAGCTGGTCAAATGCATCGAAACTTCCGAATAATGATTGAACGAATCAATGAGCTCATTCATGAAAATTACGTGAAGCAGCTTACGATTCGCGATACGGAATTTAAAGCGCTGCAAGCTCAAATTAATCCGCACTTTTTGTACAACACATTAGAGTCGATCAACTGGTCCGCCAAGCTAAGCAACCAAACACATATTTCTCAGATGGTTGAAGCGCTCGGCTCCTTGCTCAGAACGTCCATCAATTTGAAGGAGCCGCTCATCCCGCTTAGCAAGGAACTGGACATCATTAATCACTATGTCACGATTCAGAAATACCGTTTTGAAGAACGGCTTGATTTCCATATCGACGTTCCGGACAAGCTGCTTAACTGCAGTATTCCGAAGCTTTCGCTTCAACCGCTCGTTGAGAATGCAATCAATTACGGCCTTGAACAAATGATTGACACCTGTAAAATACAAATACATGCCTATGTGGAAAACGAGCTGTGGTTTATTTCAGTGGAGGATAATGGGCCGGGAATGGAAGAAGAGTTTGTCACAAAGCTATTAAGCGGACAAGTGCAGACGAAAGGTTCCGGCTTAGGCTTGAAAAATATCGAAGACCGCATCAAGCTGCTGTATGGCGAAGCATACGGCTTAATGGTAGAAAGCAAGCCAAACGGCGGTACCAAAGTGAAGCTCATGCTTCCTTATGAAATGAGGGATTCCCATGTATAAGGTTTTGTTGGTTGATGATGAACGAATCATCGTAGAAGGCATATCGCGTACAGTAAACTGGAATGCATATGAGGCAGAACTGGCAGGTACGGCGCGAAATGGACTTGAAGCTTTGGCCTTTATTGAGAGCCACATGCCGGATATCGTCATCTCAGATATCAAAATGCCGGGTATGAATGGACTGCAGCTGGTGGAAAAAGTGTACGAAAACTACCCGCATATCGTTTTTATTCTTCTTTCCGGCTTTAGTGAGTTTGATTATGCTCGCACGGCGATGCAATTTGGAGTGAAGCACTATTTGCTTAAGCCTTGCAATGAAAATACGATTACGGATGCACTAACCGAGGTGATAACAGAGCTGAGGAAACAGCAAACGCAAGAGAGCTTCATGCTTCATATCCAGAAAGAGCTTTCAAAGGTGCTTCCTCACGCGAAGGAGCAATTTCTTAAGGAGCTTGTAACCAATAAAACATATGGGCAGCGTGATTGGGATGACTATGGAAACCTGTTCCATATTACAGTAGACAATGAAAAGGTTCAGTTGATTTTGTTTCAAATTGAGGGTGTTTTTGAGTTTGAGCATCTATTTGCGGTCAAAAATATCGCTCAGGATGTCCTCGGCAAACCTACGGTACTTCTCAGTACAACGATAGGTAAACATGTTCTGCTGCTTATTAAAGAGATCAACGAAACAGATATTTTATTTGCACAATTGAATGAAATTAAGCAAACGTTTTCTTCCTATTACAAATTGGATGCTACGGTGGCCGTCAGCAATCCTGGTCAAATTATCGATGCTCGCAAAATGTATCGCGATACGCTGGAATGCTTAAATTATCAATTTTATTTAGGCGAAGGAAGCATCATAACGCAGAAGGATGTTGAAAGAGGAGATGATAATGCGCTTAAGCCTTTTATCTATGATGAAGAGCCTCTTTGCATGCATGTCAAATCAGGAGACTGGGCGTTTGTTCAGCATGAGCTGCAAAACTATTTTGAAATGCTTGCCGACAGCCGGATGGACATGCATCTCTCGAAATCTTATGTCATACCGCTTTACATATCTATCGTTAGGCAAGGCAAACCTGAAGAAATCAATGAATATTTAACTAAGATTGCCGGATTTGATCAATTTACAACACTAAAAACGACGCAGCAATTCGTCACCGAATGTGCGCAGCAAATATGCTTGAACAACTTTCATACCCACACCAATAAGCATTCCGCCATTATTCAGAAGATGATTCAAGTAATTGAAGCACATATTTCCAATCCTGATCTATCGCTCAACTGGGTAGCGAGTGAGATCTTATACATGAACGCAGATTATGTAGGCAAGCTGTTTAAGAAGGAAATGGGAGAAAAATTCTCAAATTATGTTGTTCGGTTAAGGATGGAGCGAGCGATGGAAGAGATCGAGAAAACTGGTGATGTGAAGGTTTTTGAACTCGCTGAGAAATTTGGTTTTGGCGATAACCCGCAATATTTTAGTCAAGTTTTTAAAAAACATACAGGGTTCACGCCTTCCGAATTCAAAAGGTCGCCATAATGGCGACCTCTGTTTTTTTAACAAAGAAAGCGGTTTTTTTAATTCCGACGATTCGACATTCACCCTATAATAAAGCTTGTAAACAACATTAAAGAGTCTGGAAGGGGCGTAACACAATGAAAGCACCAAAGAAAATGCTTTTGATGCTCATGGCTTTTGCACTAGTTCTCGTAAGCGCTTGCGGCGGAAACGCAAACAATGAAAAACCAACAAATGCGACCAACGCACCAAAATCAACAAACGAAGTGAAAGAAGAGCCAGCAGAAGCAAAGCCGGTCACTCTTCGTATCGCATGGTGGGGCGGTCAGCCGCGTCATGATTACACAATGAAAGTCATTGAGATGTACAAAGCGAAAAACCCGCATGTAACGATAGAAATGGAATATGCAAACTATGATGACTACTGGAAAAAGCTTGCTCCTCAAGCAGCTGCAAACGAGCTTCCTGATATCATCCAAATCGATACGCAAAACTATTCTCAATACGCTGGCAGAAAACAATTGGCTGATTTGACTCCATTTATCGGCAATCAAATTGACGTAAGCGACATTAGCCAAAACGCAATTGATGGCGGTAAATTAGGCGATGGACTATACGGTATGAACCTTGGTGTAAATGCTCTTGGATTTAACTACGATCCAGCACTACTTAAAAAAGCAGGCATTGATTCCATTCCTGAAAACTACACTTGGGATGATTACGTAGCAATGGCTGCAAAAGCAAAAGCAGCTGGAATTTTCTTCGACAACGGTATGCGTCCAGAAGTGTTCTTCGGCTACTACCTGCGTACACTTGATAAAACTTTGTTTAACGCAGAAGGCAACGGCCTAGGCTACGAGGATGATCAACTATTCACCGATTTCTTCGGAATGCTAGCTAAACTTGTTATCGATGGTGCAGTACCGTCACCAGACGTTCTAGCTCAAATCAAAGGCGCAGAAGACAGCCACCTTGTATTGAACCAAGGCATTGGCGTATGGCAATGGTCGAACCAATATGTTGGATTGCAGCAAGTGGCTAACCGTCCGCTAGCAATTGCTCCAATGGCTGGTCCAAATATGACTAAAGGGTTATTCCTTAAGCCAAGTATGTTCTTCTCCGTATCGGAAAATTCGAAAGTGAAAGAAGAAGCAGCTAAATTTATCAACTTCTTCGTAAATGATATCGAAGCTAATAAATTGATTTTAGGCGATCGCGGCGTACCTGTTTCCTCTAAAGTGAAAGAAGCGTTAAAAGCAGTTTCTACTGAAGCACAAATCCAAGTATACGAC
>NZ_JBFRDK010000256.1:0-6411 GCF_052113545.1 Paenibacillus sp. TAF43_2 | reverse complement strand
GGGCTTCTATGTCCGTTACGGTTGCGAAAACAGCGAAAATGAGCACAATAGTGTATCTGATGTCCGTTAGCTTTTCGCAATAGTCACTTCAGATCCCCTTACGGACATACATTCCGCTATTTTCAAGAATTGAGCTCATATTTGAGTCTAACGGACATAGGTTTCGCTATTTAGGCAAAAAGGAGCTAAAAACTAACTCGTGGAGCCAAATAAGGGCTTCTATGTCCGTTACGGTTGCGAAAACAGCGAAAATGAGCACAATAGCGTATCTGATGCCCTTTAGCTTTTCGCAATAGTCACTTCAGACCTCCTAACGGACATACATTCCGCTATTTTCAAGAATTGGGCTCATATTTGAGTCTAACGGACATAGGATCCGCTATTTGTGCAAAAGGGAGCTAAAAACTTACTCTTGGAGCCAAATAAGGGCTTCTATGTCCGTTACGGTTGCGAAAACAGCGAAAATGAGCGCAATAGCGTATCTGATGTCCGTTAGCTTTTCGCAATAGTCACTTCAGATCCCATTACGGACATACATTCCGCTATTTTCAAGAATTGGGCTCATATTTGAATCTAACGGACATATGATACGCTATTTAGGCAAACGGGAGCTAAAAACTAACTCGTGGAGCAAAATAAGGGCTTCTATGTCCGTTATGGTTGCGAAAACAGCCAAAATAAGCACAATAGCGTATCTGATGTCCGCTACCTCTCCTTGTGACTTCTTCGCCCATGCTATGCTTTCTTTCTTACCATTCGTTCCGCAAGCTGATAGAAAACAGCATTTAATACATCCCTTTACAACACTCATTCTTTTTATGAATCTAACAAAAGAATATGCAACTCATAAAGGAGGTTCTTTCCTAAATATGAAAGCAGAACACAAACCAAATTATAACCTGCTAAAATTCACTATCATTTTATTGTTTGTGGCAATTGTCGTTGGCATAGTTTTCACATGGCTCCGTAAAGGCGAAGAATTATCGCCGCCCATGACGGAACATCTCTTCGACAAAGGTGAAGCTAAGTGGTCCATCGATGGTTATCCAGCGAAGGTGCTACACAACAATTTATTTAAAATCGAGCTCACAGATCTATCGGGCGCCCCATTACAAGGAGCTGAGCTATCAGTCAAGCTTAAGATGATGGATATGGTTTGCGGCGATTACGAGTTTAAAATGACGGAAGCTGATCCTGGAACATATACAGGCGAAGGTGTACCCCTAATGGCTGGCACATGGAAAGCGACTCTAACACTCAAGACGCTTGACCAAACGTATACCATCGATAGATTACTGCGAGCGGTTCATTAGCAAATTACCAAAGCCATGGATTAATCGACGGTATGACACCATTCACCGCAAGCCCGCGCAAAATCGAGATGACACCCACAGCAATCGCCGTGACTACACTTGCTTTACGCATAAATCGCCGCCATTTCTTATTGGCAAAAGCAGCGATCGACGCGGCAGCCGCTAAAGCAGGGAAAGTCGATAGCCCAAACAAGGCCATGACAGCCGCTCCTTCAAGTCCTGAGCCAGTGGAGGCTGCCGTCATTTGCATCGCATAAGTTAAGCCGCATGGCAAAAATCCGAAGGCTATTCCAGTTGCGAGCAAATGGAACGTTTCCTGCTTAGCTGAGCGAGAAGCTCCGCCTACTAGTCTTTTGTGCAGAAAGCTAGACAATCGGTTCATGAGCGGCAGCTGAAATCTCCGCCAAAGCCAGAGCAGCAAGAAACAGCCGCCAATAATGGATGCCAATCCTTGAACCCCTGCAAATTTACCTGCGACATCAACAAACGAACCTACTGTTCCCAYTACAGCCCCTAATAAGGAATAAGAGAGAATGCGGCCTGTATTATATAGAAGCATTGATTTTTTAACTGGCGCTGAGGAATTTAATGAGACGGTTGATACAATCCCCCCGCACATACCAATGCAATGAGGTGCGCTGAATAAGCCTGTTAAAATAATGAATCCAATCAACTGCCAAGTCATCGTCATCTGCTTGCACCAACTCGGCTCTTGCTTTGCAGCTGACCAGAAAGCCGAAGCGCATTGCTTACAACAGAAACAGAGCTAAGCGCCATCGCCGTTCCAGCCATCCAAGGCTCAAGCAAACCAAAAGCAGCAAAAGGGATGACGATAACATTGTATAGGAAAGCAAAGGTTAGATTTTGGCGCACATTTCGAATCGTTAATCGGCTTATTCGAATCGCTTCTGGAATAGCATGCAAACGTGAGAAAAGCAGCGTCATGTGGCCAGCGCTAAGCGCTGCATCTGTTCCTTCACCCATTGCTAAGCCAACATCGGCTGCGGCTAATGCCGGTGCGTCATTCCATCCATCCCCTGCCATTGCGACTCGTTTGCCGCGACGCTTTAATTGCTCCACCAGCGCCAGCTTGCCCTCGGGAAGCATGGACGCATGGATACTTGTAATGCCAACCGCTTTTGCAGCAGCAAATGCCGGCGCCTTGTGATCACCTGTCGCTAGAACAGCGGAAACTCCTAATTTTTTAAGCTCTTTCACTGTCTCTCTCGCGTTTTCCTTTATCTTATCGCTAAATGCAATTGCACCAGCTATCTGATCGTCTATTGCTGCATATAGCACGGTTTCACCCAAATCCTCACGCTGCCTTGCGAATGCAATGATATCGACGCTCAAAGCCCATTGGCGTTCTGCTGCAAACCGAGCGTTCCCAATAGCAAAGCGCTGCTCCTCAATTATCGCTTCAACGCCTCCGCCTGGCGTGAAGACATGATGACTGGAAGCTGGAATAATAAGTCCTAGTCTGACCGCTTCCTTCTCAATTGCTCTTGAAAGCGGATGTGTGGAGTCCGCTTCAGCGGCTGCCGCCAATCTCAGCAAAGCATTGCGGCTTCCTTTAATAGCTAGTGAAGCACTTATATGAGGCTTGCCTTCCGTTAATGTTCCTGTTTTATCAAAAATGATCGTTTGAATACTTGCCAAACGTTCTAGCGCGCCCGCTTCCTTCGTAATAATGCCTTGTTTCGCAAGTCTGCTGGCTGCGATGACAAGTGAGATCGGTGCGGCTAGACCAAGCGCGCATGGACAAGCTGCTAATAAAACAGCAATGCCGCAGATGAATGCTCGGCTCCAATTCCCCGGCTCAAGAAATAATCCCCACATGAAAACCGTTGCTACGGCGAAGAGAAGCATAACAGGAACAAACCAGCTTGAAGCCGCATCTACATTCCGCTGAATGGCTGATTTAGAGCGTTGTGCTTGACGAACAAGCTCCTGTATGCGGTTCAGCATCGTATCATGGCCTGCCGCCTTCGTTCGAATGCGAAGCTGCGAGCTTTCATTCCAAGTTCCCGCCCACACTTGATCTCCTTCCCGCTTTGCAATCGGCAGACTCTCGCCTGTTAGCAACGATTCGTTGGTTGCGGAGTGACCGCCGCATACAATGCCATCGACCGGAATCGTTTCTCCAGCCTGTACAATGACAATATCGCCCGCTCGAACAAATTCGGTCTGAATATGAATCACTTCACCTGCCCGTTCAACCGTCGCCGTCTGACTTTGCAGCTTGCCGAAGCCGTCTGATCCGCGCTGCGCACGCAGCGAGGCGGAAACTTCAATGTATTTACCCAGCAGGACAGCAGTGATTACGACAGCAGAAGTTTCAAAATACAATGGCGGTGCATGAGCAGCCACCTCTAAGAGCGGCCGAAACAAGCCGTTTTGAAATACGACATAATGGCTGTACAAATAGGCGGCTGTCGTTCCAATGACAACAAGCACATCCATATTGGCGCTTCGCTCGCGTACCGCATGATATGCGCCGAAATAAAAAGGCAAGCCTATAGCGAATTGAATAATCGTGGCAAGAATGAGCTGCAGCCATGGAATAGTGAGCCAAGCAGGCAAATAATCAAGCATCGGCCTTAAAAAAGGCAGATGCTGCATCATCCCAGTTAATAACGGCACCGTAAGTACCGCTGAAGCAATGAGTCGCAGCTTCAATATACGATGCTCCTTGTGCAAGCCTTCTTTAGCTGTCTCATTAAGCATCGCTTCAAAACCTAATTGCTTGACACGTTCAGCAATTTGTTTCGCTCCGAGCCGCTCAGGCTTAAACTGCACCCAAGCGGTTCGAAGCGGAAAGCTGACGGCAGCCATTTGAACACCATCCATTTTGCTGACGGCTTTCTCTATTCTTGCCGCACAAGCTGAACAGCTCATGCCTTGAACCGCAAAATCTATCGTAAGGTCGCTATCCTCTACCTGATTATCATGTACCTGCTCCATTTGCAGCACCCGCCCTTCGTTCATCGCTGTTAATGCCTGTACCTCTGCGTTAAACTATATGACGGGCAAGCCAATTGCATGATTGGAACATCTGTTTACATTCTATTTGGCGCAGGAAGCCCCAGTATGTGAAGTGCATCCTGCATCGTTTGCTTATAACGCTTGGTGAGCCAAATACGCAAGCTTTTCGCTGATTCTTCAGCCTTCAAAATAGGACATGTAGCGTAGAAATGGTTAAACAATGCGGAAAGCTCATATACATACGTGCAAAGCTGATTAGGAGATAGCTCCAAAGCGGCAGCTTCCAGCGTTTCAGGCCAATAAGCTAATTGTCTCAGCAATGAATGCTCTTGAATCTCAAGACCGCTAATCTCAGCTAGAGCTTGTGGGTTAAACGCAGTGTCTCCTGCTCTCTTCAAAATACTGCTTGAGCGAGCATACGTATACATCAGATAAACACCTGTATTGCCGGATATTTCGGTTGCTTGATCAAGATCAAACACAACCTCTGTTTGCAAATGAAAACGAAGCAAGTAATAACGAATCGATGCTGCTGCTATCGTACGACTTGCCAAGCCGCCTTTACGGGATCTTTTTGCGTCTATGATTTGTTCCATTCTTACTAAGAAATCCGCTATTTTTATGCCGATTCCTTGCCTGCCTGACATCGCATACGCATGCTTGCCGTCTGAAGTATCGATACCTAAACCATTTGCCGTATTTGGGCTTAATGCAACAACACCATAACTGACATGCTTTAGCTGCTCTGCTTGCTCCTGAAAACCCAAAGCGAGCAATGCTTGTTTAACCATAGCCTGCGGATACTCTTGGCGCTGATCAATTACGTTAATGACCATATCTGCATGACCGATTTTTTTCCTTGCACCGCTCGTATGCGTTGACCACAGACCATCAGAAAACTTCTGGTAACGGAAATCGTTATCAAGCAATCCAAACTTCCACAGATGGTAAGCAATATCTTTGGCCGTATAAGTCAAAATACCGTTTGAGCGAACGAGCACTTTATCTGCTTGGAAATCCGAATGTTCCTCTTGTTCTCCGTTTTCATCAGAATGCTTCAGCACATAACAGCCCTTCAGCTTCCCTTCTGTTTCCTTGCGGAATATTCCCGTTGACTGCAGCAGCTCAAACGCGCGAGCCCAGAAGCCTTCACGCACAATATTGCTTTCCCACACCAGAACATCATACGTGATGCCAAACTGCTTCATTTCCTCGACATGCTCGCGTACAATTCTTTCTGCGACCAACAAGCCCATCCATGCTACATTCGAATGCCCTTCTTCCAGCTCTGCAAGAACCTTGGTACGTTGTTCAAGCAATTCTGGCTGCTCTTTATAAGCTCGATTAATGCTTGAATACGTATCCCAGCAAAAATCCCCAAAACGCTCATAAGGCAGCACCGACTTGGTCTGAAGAATGCCTACCACCGTATCCGCCAATTGGTTGCCTAGATCATCAATGTAGTTGTGCACCTCAACCTGATGACCCGTACTTCTGAGCATTCGCGCAATCGTATCTCCAACGCAGGAATTACGCAAATGACCAATATGCGCTGATTTATTTGGATTGATAGATGTATGCTCAACCAGCACTTTTTTGTTAACTGTAGTTTTCTGTGATTCAAGCTGTTCTGTATTGACTGCCCACCAAGACCAATTCACATAAAAGTTTAGAAACCCGGGTGAAGCAATTTCAATCTTTTTTATGGATGAGGAAAGACTTGGATGCTTGATTAATTTTTGTTTGAAGTCATCTGCAATCAATGAAGGTGCGCGTTTTAAAAGCCTTGCCAGCTGCATTGCAATATTGCTGCTATAATCGCCATGCGCTAAGTTAACGGGATGCTCGACCGCAATTTTGAGATTTTCAGGTCGCTCTGTACGTCCCTCTTCCAGCATACCTTGCGTTATTTCTTCAATTGCTCCAATAATCAGCTTATGAATCATTGTAATTCCTCCTATTATCTAGAGTAAAGGACTGAAATTCATTTCAGCCCCTCCTCATCAAACCGTACGTGAGGTTTTCCCTCATACGGCTTTCCGATGTTCGTCATTCATGTGCGTGCGAGTTATACAAGCGTCTTTAAACCATGCATTTGGCTAAGAATCTTTAA
>NZ_JBFRDK010000255.1:0-6488 GCF_052113545.1 Paenibacillus sp. TAF43_2 | reverse complement strand
CTAGAAATTAGCTCTATTTCCGCCAAACTGACCAAATGCGAACAAATAGAACTAAAAACTAGTCTAATTTTCAATACTTGTCCTCCAATATGTCTCAAAAGCACGAAGTCGTTGGGAATAGCACTAGAAATTAGTTCTATATCCGCTATGTGTTTATAATTTCTAGGTTTATATAATCAATTGAGCAACTTTCGACGATATGCGGTAGGTGCGTATGCGTTTATGCCCAGAGGCTTGTTCGAGCAGTCCCTGCTGCAGCAGATGCTGCAAGTATTTACGTGCTGTGCAGTGGCTAACACCTAGAAGATGCTGCACTTCCTTGGGAGTAAAGGTTGATTCCCGCTCACGTTGCTGTCCCCATCTTAGAAGTTCTCGATAGGATGCAGGTAACGGTAGAGCCAACTTTTCGGAGCTTTCGAGACCATACAATTTCCCGAGCAACTGTTGAAGAAACTGCTGGCATTGTCTAGGCCGCTCACCGATGTCGTCATAGGAGAAACGCACTACAATCCAGTTATCCAGCACAAGCTGGTTTTGGCGAAAGCGATCATCTGAAAATTTTCGTCGAGACGCTTGTTTGTGATGTGGCCCGTATCCGTCAATTTCGATAGAAATTCGATAAGGTGGGCGAACATAAGCAAAGTCGAGAAAGCGGCTGCCATCGCGATAATCATTGATCTCATATTCAGGATGCAAATAGTCAAAGCTGCCGAGTACAGGCCACCATATATGAATTGCAAATAGCTGCTCGCCATGATCATCGCGCTCTTCTAATCGGCGTCTGCGTTCACTTGTAGTCTTGCGCAGTTCAGTATGCATCGCAATCCACCTCGTGTATGCTTGTTTCACTTTGTCCAAATGAACCAACCCACCTTCATTCCCACTAGCAGATACAATACGATTCACCATACGTAACATCCCACCCCATCCTCATAAAATAAAAAAACACCGCCCCACCACGAACGAATGTCCGTAGTACGAGCGGTGTGCTTCACCTAAATTAATTGTAGCCGAGCAGCGTTCAACTGTCACTAGACTTAAACAACCTATTCGCATGAGTAGCTGGATTTATTTATCAGGTACTATAATTTTCGTATTCAAATGCCAGCCTACGCAAATAAGTGTATAGTTTAGGGAGCGAGTTAAATGGATTATTGCTAATAGCTTGATGTAATCCTGTCAATAATGAAACTTATGAAGAGGTGGTTGAAAATGACCAAACCGCGTATTGGTATGGTTGGACTTGGAGGAATTGCACAAAAGGCCTATCTTCCTATTTTATCGAAAGCTATAGACTGGAATTTTGTTGGGGCTTTTTCACCTAATGCAGAGAAGCGTAAGGTAATTTGTGAGCAGTACCGAATTTCATCCTATGGAAGCTTACTCGAGCTGGCTGACCGCTGCGATGCTGTTTTTGTACATAGCGCTACTGACACTCATTATGAGGTAGTGTCAACTCTGCTCAAACAGGGTAAGGATGTATATGTGGATAAACCGCTGGCAGCTACTTTGCATCAGGCAGAGCGGCTCGCGGAGCTCGCAGAAAAGTTAGGCAGGAAGCTGATGGTTGGCTTTAACCGTCGTTTTTCCCCTTTATACATAGAAGCAAAGGACCGAATGACGGACACGGCATGGATTCGTATGGAGAAACATCGGACGAATTCAGTTGGTCCGCAAACCGCAGAGTTTACGATGCTTGACGATTATTTGCATGTAGTTGATACAGCACGCTGGCTTGCAGATGGGAAGGCGACTGTGATGAACGGCGTCGTTAACGTTAACGAGCATAATCAGCTGCTTTATGCACAGCATCACTACAGTACACTCGGCGGTTACACGTTATCGACTGCGATGCACCGACACGCAGGAACGAACTTGGAGCAGCTCGAAATTGTATCGGCAGGCGAAATTATTCGTGTAAAAAATATGAGTTTGCTCGACGTAGAGCGTGATGATACAGTAACACAAACGTTGCCGCCATCTTGGCAAACGACTCTGAAACAGCGAGGTTTTGAGGATGCTGTTCTTCACTTCATTCAATGTATCGTACAAGATAAGAGTCCAAGCGTGGATGGTGAAGAAGCGCTGAAATCACAAAAGCTGCTAATGAAGATGCTGGAATAAAGGGAGTGCACGAAATGAGTCACGATTCGAAGGCATTGGCAAAACCGAAGCAAGCGCGAAAAAAGAGGGTGCTTATATGGACGTTAGCCATTGTTTTGGTATTACTATTGTCGCTGGCTGTCGCGTATCAAATGATGGTTTATTCACCATCTGCTGAGGCTAAAGCTGCGATGAAGAGCGATGAACAAGTTACGGTCAGCATTGGACAAGCAGGCTATCGCTTTGAACCGACCGCTGGAGCAGCCGGAATTGTTCAGCCTAATGTTATTTTTTATCCAGGTGGATTAGTGGATCCGAAAAGCTATGCTCCTTTAGCTCACAAGCTCGCTGACGCTGGCCACCGTGTGTACATTGCAAGTATGMCGCTTAATCTTGCTTTAATGGGGCAAAACAAAGCGGATGATTTTATTGCTGAGCATCCAGAGGAAAGTTACGTTATAGGCGGCCACTCGCTTGGCGGTGTTTTTGCTTCACGATATGCTGCGGAGCATTTGGATCAACTTGAGGGTATCTTTTTCCTTGCGGCCTATGCAGAAAAAGCTGGAACACTTGAAGATGCTAAGCTGCCAGTATTGCAAGTCACTGCGTCTAATGATGGCGTGTTGGACTGGGAGGCATGGGGCAAAGGAAAGCGGTATATGCCTAGCTCAACGCAGTATGTCACGATTGAAGGAGGGAATCATGGTCAATTTGGTTCCTATGGCACGCAAAAAGGGGATCGACCAGCAAGCATTAAGCCGGAGGAGCAGCTGGAGCAAGTAAGCAATGAGCTGATCGGATGGATGAAGGGAATTCAAGCAACCAAATAACGGATTGTCCAGTTACTAGGACAAACGTACTGCTTTTCATAAGATGACAAGAAACTGTCTCACGGTTAATAACCGGAGGCAGTTTTTTTGTTCTCAACGTTTAGTCCAAAAAGTCTGTATGACTTGCTGTAATGAAATAGGCTTGACATTTATTGGTCGCGGTTGTATGGTTAGTTACATAACTAATGAACCATGTAACCTAAAGGGGTGATGACGTGTTTGATGATCGAAGTCCCATTTACCAACAAATAGCAGACAAAATTAAAGACGACATCATAAGCGGCATTTTGCAAGAAGATGAGCAGGTCATGTCAACAAACCAGTATGCTGCATTTTATCGTATAAACCCGGCTACAGCAGCGAAAGGCTTTCATTTATTGACGGAGGAAGGCATTTTGTATAAGAAAAGAGGAATCGGCATGTTTGTAAATGGCGAAGCTAGGCAATTGCTGCTGGCACAGCGCAGAGATCGTTTTTTCGAAGAGGTTGTCGATCAAATGCTTGCGGAAGCTGAGAAAATCGGTGTCCCTCTTGCAGATATCATTGGTCGCATCGAACAAGTGAAAGGGAGGACTGACGTATGACGCTAGGTATCGAAGTGAATCAATTGGGGCAGCGTTATGGATCATTTTCAGCGCTGCACAATATTTCGTTCAAGCTCGAGGGTGGCAAAATATACGGTTTGCTCGGTAGAAATGGTTCTGGAAAAACCAGTCTATTATCGATCATAGCCTCCTATCGACAGCAATCAGATGGTGAAATAACGATAGATGGTGAAACGCCATTCGAAAATGCACGCATCATGGAGCAAGTATGCTTTATCCAAGAAAGCGGCCATATGCCGGACACTTTATACGTTCGTGACGTATTAAAGCTTTCGGCTAGCTGCTGGCCCAATTGGGATGCAAACTATGCGGATCGACTCATTCGTCACTATGAGCTCCCGATTAAGAAACGTATATCTACCCTTTCGAGAGGAATGAAGTCGGCGCTTGGCGTGACGATTGGCCTTGCTAGCCGCGCACCGGTTACGATTTTTGATGAGGCTTATCTTGGCATGGATGCTCCGTCCCGCTATACCTTTTATGAAGAGCTGCTTAATGATTATATGGAAACGCCACGTACTTTCATTTTATCTACGCATTTAATTGAAGAAGTAGGCAATTTGTTTGAAGAGGTGCTTATTTTGGATAAAGGTCGCCTAATCATGCATGAGGAAACAGATGCGCTGCGGGCGCGCGGCTCATCTATTACTGGACCGAGTGAAAGCGTGGATCGTTTTGCAGAAGGTTTGACGGTGCTTGGGGAGCAGAAGCTTGGTAAAACGAAGTCGGTTACTGTGTTCGGAGAGCTCACTGATGTGAAGCGCAAGCAAGCATTAGCAGCAGGGCTTGAACTTGGTCCTGTATCACTGCAAGATTTATTCGTTCATTTGACGAAGAAAAGAGGGGATGAATAATGAGCAGCAAGAGAAAACATCCCGTGCTTAATGTGGCACAGCATATGATGTACACCTTTCGGTGGACGATCTTTTTTTATTGGGTCATATTTATTCTGATCTATATTGGTATAGGTATTTTGACGAATGCTGAGGCTATAGTAGGACCTGATTTTGAAGGGCAAGAGGTTTGGGAAAGCACGACCATATCGCCGAGAGTATTTCTGCTTGTCATTGGCATACTGCTGACCCCTGCATCGCTCGCAAGCTTTGTTTCCAGTGGAGTAACGAGAAAGCACTTTATTGGAGGCGTGAGTTTAGTACTAGTCCTATTTTCAGCCATATTCGCCCTTATATTAACGATAGGGTATCCCGTCGAGCAATTCATTTATGACAAAAACAATTGGACACTAGAGCTGAACAATCCGCATTTGTTTTCATCTTCTTTAGAGCTCGGCTGGATCTTTTTTGAATATTTCTGTTTGTTCTTTGCCTACTTTGGCAGCGGCTGGCTCATTGGCTCCGGATTTTATCGTTTTAATTGGAAAATAGGCGTACTAATTTCAGTTGCTGCGCTGCTGCCAATGATGGCGATGGAGGCTGTTCTATCGTCAGACTGGATAGGCAATCTATTGCAAACTGGATTAGAGGTAGAACGAGCATCGCTAGCAGCAGTCATTATTCTTGCCTTTGCTGTCATGCTGTGTATTGTAGCCTTGAATTTTATGATGCTTCGCCGTGTATCGATAAGAAAAAAGTTATTTTAATCCAAGTATTCAAGCCGTTTCCAAAGATCGTAACGATCTTTGAAAACGGCTTTATTTATTTTGTCAACAACCAAATTTTTGAAGGAGGCTTATCGAACATTGTCGAAATATAGTATGATATGAGCATTAACATTATCGAGTTTTTGAGGTGCATGATGAAAGTACTACGTAAATTTTTGTTGATCTTCGTGTTTTTGCTCTGTATTGTTACTCCTTTTTTTGCTACGCCTTCTTATGCCTTATCGGGTGCACCAAACGTCGAGATTACAGAATGGGAAATGATGTGGGAAGCAGATCCAACCAGCACAGTCCAAAATGCAGCATCCAGCTTGAGAGCAGGTGATTGGAAATCGTTTACTTATGGTGAAAAATTACCAGTTAAGCCAGAAGACATTAAATCCGCTTGGCTCAGGTTTCAGTTGCCTGATTATGAATTGGCAAGACCATCTTTATTGATTAGCAAGCTTACTGCCAAAGATGTATCGATATTTATTGATAACAAGCTCGTTTATGAGTCTAAAAGAAATTATCCTTTTAATAAAAATGAGATTATTTTATCAATATCCGACATCGAAGCAAATCACATGGTTTACATACTTTTAAGTACGGATTCTAGTTGGTTAGGCTTGAAAAAACCAATTATTGTCGGAGAAGAGCAATCTCTTAGTACACTTTTTATGAAAAAAGAGATGTTTGATGTTTTTATTGGAGCATCACTTTTAATTATTTCGCTCGCTATGTTGCTATGTTTTATATTCCTAAATAAATCTTATTTAGATGGATTGAACTCACTCTGTATTATCATTTTTTCAATAGGGTTAATGATACTATCTATATCGCCTTATTTGCATATGGTATATAAGGAATACGGGTTTCCCATCTACTTTATGTTTGATGTGGGTTCAAATTTACTAATGCCTTCAGTTTTTTTCTTTTTCGAAAAAATATTCGGGAAAGGGCCTTTTGGACTGATTGCTCGTTTTAGAAAATTTCTAGTTGTTGTGTCAACGATTTTGATAGCTTGGTCCCTTACTTTATTGTTCTTAGGTAAAATTTCGAAATATTATATTTTATTCACAACGCTATCGTTCAGTGGCATAATTATTTTTGGGAATTTATTACTACTCTTTTATCTGATTAGACTATGTTTGCAAAAAAATAAAGAAGCGATCATTATTACAATCGGTTTTTGCGTATTTGCTGGAATTGGAGTTTTAGAAGTAATATGGTATTTTATTGAGGGTAAAAACTATGATCTATTTTTATGGAAATGGGGTATTTTTAGTTTTATTGCTGCATTAATTATAATTTTAGCAAGAAGAATATTACAAAACTACGAACAGGTTGTTA
>NZ_JBFRDK010000254.1:0-6534 GCF_052113545.1 Paenibacillus sp. TAF43_2 | reverse complement strand
TAGAAATGACAGCGAGCAATAATAATAAAATAATTCCACTTAAAAATAATAGATAACTTAATGGAATTAAAAAGAACAATGGTTCTATTAGTGTACCATCTGGAGCGACTTCGGATTTCCCCATCATTCCGATAACTAGACAAATGATTCCCAAAAAAATTGGGATAGAAACTAATTTTAACCACGCTGATAATCCTTTCTGTCTCATAATAATCCTCCTCTTAGCTAACTACGAAAATAATATCGTCAATATCTGTGTAAGTCAATATAATTTTATCGTAAAACGATAAATCTTTGTTGTTTTAATAATACTCTATGCTTTACACTTTCCTATTTGTAAGCTCTCGCTCAAATCGTTTAGCTCAACGCCACAAATTCGTAACAACTTGCTCATTGTGCATCATTGCCCATTGGGCAATAATATAAGCAGGGATTATTTTTGAAAAAGCTTCCATTCTATTTGAAAAGGGGTGAACGCTTAAGCGTTACATGATGAACAAACAAAGCCTACGCGATATCAAAAGAGAAGCAACCGCGAATGCGCTTGCCGATGCAGCTTTCGCACTTGCTCTGGAAAAGGGAATGGATGGTTTCGTCGTCGAAGATGTTGTGCAGCTCGCCGGTTACTCCAGACGAACGTTTGCGAACCACTACTCCTGCAAAGAGGAAGCGATAGCTTCGGCAGCTCTCATCTTTAAAGGCGCCGACGAAATTGGGAATTGGATCAATAGCTTAAACGAGGACATGTCCCCACTCGACATTCTTCACCAGTTGATGAAGCTGCATCTGACAGGAGAACATATTGGGAAACTTCGACAGCTTGTATCATTTTCGAGGCAGCACCCTACGCTTGAGCCTTACATCTTAAGCGGACTGCGCCGTTTGCAAATTATGGCTCAGGAAACTTTAGATGAGTTTTCCCATGAACGATATCCCGATGGGTATACCCACCTCCTCGCCGGAGCTGTTTACGGAGCCATGCTCCCCATACTGGATGGCAGCCTGAGTGTGCTGTTACCAGGTCAATCAATCGCCGAGACCCCAGAGGCCGTAACGTTCGATCAATATTTAGATACTATGTTTGGTTACTTGCGAAACGGATTTTAGTACACGACCTCACGTTATTTCTACATGCAAAGGAGAATCATTAACAGATGTCAACTTTTCTGTACAGATTGGGTAAGTCAGCCTATACCAAGCCATGGTATTTCATTATTAGCTGGATCGCAATTCTCGGAGTTGTGCTCGCTATACTCGGGGTCAATGGAATCCATGTAACCTCCGATATGAAAATTGAGGGAACGGAATCACAGAAGGTATTGGATCAATTGTCAGCGGAACTGCCAGAAGCTTCAGGCGGACAAGCCAGCATCGTGTTTACGGCTCCCAAAGACGAACGTCTAGATACACCAGAGCGTTTGAGCGCCATTACTAAAGCTGTTAATGATGTTTATAACCTCGAATATGTTATTAATGCTGCTGAATTGGCTGCTAAAGCCGGCGCTTCAGCTTCAGAAAACGCTCAAGGGAGTGCACCACAACAAGGGGACGGAACAGCGCAAGCAACCACAGGTGAATTGCCTCCCTTCGGCCCTCTAATAGTTAACGGTGTTCCGGTACCTGGCGTGATGCTTGCCTCTGACGGCAGCGTTGCCCTGTTCCAATTCCAATTCACCGTTCAGCAAATGTCGCTACCTGAATCGGTACCCGATTCCGTCATCGATGCCGCCATGTCTGTTGAACAAACGGGTATTCAAGCATTGCCAAGCGACTCGCTGTCAACTAAACCTTCCATTGGTTCGACAGAAGCTATCGGTATTGCCGTAGCTGCCGTTGTGCTATTCATGACACTTGGATCGGTTGTTGCTGCTGGCTTGCCGCTTCTAACTGCCTTAATGGGAGTAGGGATTAGCGTAGGAGGAGCATATGCCTTCTCAAAATTCATCCATATGACTGATCTCACTCCTGTTCTAGCGCTTATGGTTGGGCTTGCCGTCGGAATTGACTACTCGCTGTTTATCGTAAATCGTCAACGCCGCATGATTCTTGATCAGGGATTAAGTGCGCGGGAAGCAGCCAGCAGAGCAGTCGGCACAGCCGGAAGTGCAGTGTTTTTTGCTGGCTTGACCGTTATTATTGCTTTGTGCGGCATGCTTGTCATCGGAATTGGCTTCTTGTCTGCCATGGCGCTTGTTGCTGCTTTGGCTGTCCTCGTCAATGTTCTAGTTGCTTTAACTCTGCTGCCGGCACTGCTAGGTTTGCTTGGTGAACGCATCTGCTCGGCAAAAGCGCGTACGAAGAGCAGCACCCAATCGAAGAAAACTGCTCATGGGTTCGCACTCCGCTGGGTAACAGCTATAGCGAAAGGCCGCTGGCTTGTTATTGTTGCTGTTATTGTTATTCTTGGCGCAGCAGCACTCCCCGTCGCAAAAATGGAAATGGGCATCCCATCAGGAGCCACGGCTAACTTAGATACACCATCAAGGCAGAGCTACGACGCCATTTCAAACGGTTTTGGCGAAGGCTTCAATGGCCCGTTGCTCCTGGTAGCAAAGCCAAAAGGCGCATTGGGCAAAGTGACGCCGGAATTGCTGAATGGTCTAGTTCAAGATCTAGGGAAGCATGAGAATGTTTCGCTTGTGACACCTATGGGCGTAAACAAAAACGGAGATATGGCTATTATTAGCCTCATCCCCAAAACAGGTCCAACGGATGCAGAAACCAAAAACCTAGTTCGTGAGATTCGAGCTTCTGATTCCAGCATGGCGCTAACGTATGATGTCACGGTTGGCGTAACTGGGTTCACCGCAATTAACATCGATATGTCATCGAAGCTGGCTGAGGTGTTCCCTCTCTACGTCGGCATTATCGTCATCCTATCGCTTATTATTCTGCTGCTCGTGTTTCGCTCAATCATCGTTCCGCTCAAAGCTACGGTTGGTTTCCTTCTCAGTGTGCTCGCCACATTCGGGATTACTACGGCCGTATACCAATGGGGATGGCTGCACTCCCTCTTCGGCTTTGATACCGGCGGTCCGCTGCTCAGCTTTATGCCAATAATGGTTACCGGCATTCTTTACGGTCTGGCGATGGATTATCAGGTGTTCCTCGTCAGCTCCATGCGCGAGTCTTACGTACATGGCCATCACGGAACAGAGAGTGTCGTTCATGGCTACAATCAGGCCAGCCGTGTAGTAGTAGCCGCTGCCGTGATTATGGTGTCTGTGTTCGCAGGCTTTATTTTCGCGCATGATATTATGATTAAACAGATCGGTTTTGCACTCGCAATCGGCATTCTTATTGACGCCTTTTTCGTACGCATGGCGCTTGTCCCAGCTGTCATGGCAGTCTTCGGCGACAAAGCTTGGTGGCTGCCGAAATGGCTAGACCGCATGCTGCCGAACCTGGATGTCGAAGGTGATAAGCTTCTAGCTGAACTGAAGAGCCAGGAGAGCGCTGCTACCATTAAGGAGAAACCTCGTCGAGCATATTGATTCAATTTTCGCTAATTTGATTTRCAAAAAAAGGCAAACCAGATCATCTGGTTTGCCTTTTTTTGCATATGGTCCCAAAGTCATGCATCAGGTATTGCAGAAGAATTATTGATCCAATTAGACTGACAAAATTATGATTGAGGATTCGTTGGGGTATACTGTCACGTATTGAGATTAAAATTCACTGTTTTGTATATTTTACAACATATTCTGAAATATTTTTTCTCATTTGCATTCACTTCCATTGCTTTGTATAAAGTTATTAGTGTATTATTTGTCCTTAGAATACAAAAAAATAGAACCGTAGAGGACGTGTTTACATGCAAGCAAAAATTACACTTCAAGAAGGTCAAAGACTAATTACGAACAAAGATTTTGAAGTTGCGATTGCTCAAAAAGCAATAATCAAACCAATGCAAAACGGCATGCAGATTAGACCAGCATCAACCATAACAGGATATAACGACGATTCYGTTCGTATGTCAGATGGAAGCATTATTCACAGAACAGCAAATTCATTTTTCGTTTAAAAACAATGTCTACAAGGCCGATGTAAAAATCGGTTTTTTTATTTTTTATATGACCCTTAACATTATGATAAACAACTGATTGCGAGCATGGAACAAAAAAAAGCAAGGAAACTCCCCCTGCTTTTTTTACTTTATTTAATTGATTTATAATACTCCGCAAACACGTCAGCAAAAGCCTCTGCAGTTTGGAGATTTTCTTCCAACGTATTATTTACTCCCCCAAATTCCAGAAGCAGGCTTCCATTAGAGACGGACTGGTTGTACTCGGCATTCCCCTGGTGGGCGCTTTTCATAAGAACTCCCCTCGATATGCCAGGATACTTCTTGTTTAATAGAGCGTTTAACGCTTCGGCGAACTTTTTGTTTTCCTTATGCGCAGGATTAGCATCTCCAATGACGAACATAATGCGCGCATACGTTTTACCATTAATGACAACCGTTGTTTTGCTCCGTGGAACATCAGCGTCACGGTGAATATCGAAGAAATAGGATAGTGAAGTATTAGCCTTCATCGCCTTGTCGACTGCTTTACGCGATTCAACGTAGGCTTTTGTGTAGCTTAATTTCTGTTCATTCAGTCTTTCAGTAAAGTCGGTCTGTTCAACAATGGAGGATATCCCTTTTTTCTGCAGACTCTCAGCAAGCTTCTTGCCTACAAGCGTAATGTTCACTTTGGCATCGTCGACGGAGGTCCCTTTTGAATTACCTAATACATTTCTCCAGGACTCCCTATTATGCGTATGATAGATATACACTTTACTGCCGCTTTGTTTGTTACTCCCCGTGTTCACAACCCAATTAGCAACGTAAGCGGTTCCTCCACTAGGCAGCGATACTTTATACCAATCTCCTTCTAATCCGACAACAGGAAAGGTTTCTCCAGCTTTCGCCTTGGCAACAATCTCATAATCTAAACCAGGCCCTTTGCGCAAATTAGTAGTATCTACGATATTTACAATAGCTTCCTTATCTTGACCCCCACCCGGCTTGTTGGCGTTTTCCTGGTTTTGTCCATTATTTGAAGTAGGTTGGCTGCCGCTGCTCTCAACCGTCTCCACTACCCAATTTGCAACATAAGCCGTGTTACCGCTGGAAAGAGCTACTTTGTACCATTCCCCTTTCGATTCAACGATTGGATAAGATGTGCCAGCCTTCGCTTTGGCAACAATCTCATATTCAAGCCCCGGTCCTTTGCGCAAATTGGTAGTATCCACAATTTTAGCGATTGTTTCTTTCTTTTGAACGGTTTGAGCGTACTGTTGTACTCCCTGGCTTAGCTTTTTTCCTGCCGACAAGTTCTGAATTGACGCATAGGCAGAATCGGATCCCCCTGTTAATAAAGAAAGAATGATCGTTCCACCCAATAGTTGATTTCTTAATCTCAAAGCTAACTTTCCTCCATTTCAAATACTTATTCTACGAATTTCGACAGCAATGGAGGAAAATCCTTCTAAACTATATTCTAGAACGCGAAAATGAGCGTAAATTCCTAGTAGAGTCATTCAAAAGACATGACAGATAAAGACAAATCAATTTATCAAGCACTCATATGTAACTATATTTTTTACGAGCACCTATTTTTTCAACTGTGAAACTATTGATTTTAGCTCAATTAAATCATCTATGACGATATCTGCCTGAGAGAGTTCGTCTTCTTGTGCAAAATCAAAGTTGCATCCAATGGCGACTAAACCATAGGATACAAAACACCTTTCCCGCTTCTAATGTTTTCAATCAATCGTTCTAGAAAGTATAAGTCCGTTTGTTCCCTTATTTCTTTGGAATGGTTGGGCAAGAGAGTTTCCCAAACCTTCGGTAAAGGTATACCCATAATTTCGCGGTATTTATCAATAGGCGTTGCGCTGTCCCATTCATTTATTGACCTTAACTGATTAAATGCATCTTCAAGTGATATTTCTAAAATTTTATTTGTTTGAAATAGTGTTCCGTCCATATCAAAGATAAGTGATAGTGACATTTCTTCCTCTCCTCTGTAAAATTACATGATCATCTTCACTTTATCACAAATTATTGAGGTTAACTGCTCATTTAACATTACGAGGCTGCGGTTTCATACCGGCAGCCTCGTTCTTTTTAAGCTATAGTAACCCATTCTTTCGTTCCATTAATGAATATTCAATAATCTGATCCAACAGTTGGCTGAATGAAATTCCCGCAGCTTTGGCGCTTTTGGGCAGAAGGCTATTTTTCGTCAAGCCAGGCAATGTGTTCACTTCCATTACATAAGGAATTCCATCTTTAATCATCATGTCGATTCGGGCGTAAACGCTGCATTTTAATGTCTTGTAACAGCCCAGTGCAGAAGTACGAACCCGTTCAAAAATCTCAGGATGCAGCTGAATCACTTGTTCATCGGCTCCACCGTCATCATACTTGGAAGAATAATCAAAAAATTCGGATTGAGACCGAATAGCGATGATAGGAAGAAGTTTACCGTTTAAAATGGAGCAGGTTATTTCCTCACCTTCGATATATTGCTCGATCAATAC
>NZ_JBFRDK010000253.1:0-6539 GCF_052113545.1 Paenibacillus sp. TAF43_2 | reverse complement strand
ATACACACCGGCTCCTTTGGTATCAAGATGAGGAAAGCAAATAACGGTGAAGTCCGAAACACAAAAATTGATTGGGTTGGCGTAGCTCAGAATCGTCCATTGAAACTATCTGACAAAGGAAATGGAATAGATCTGTATGAGTCGAATGGGAATAACTTCAATGGGAATACGATTTCTTCTATGCACGATGGTATTTATATGGAGAACAGCGATGATAATTTAATCGAAAATAATCATTTTGAGCTGCTGCGTTATGGTGTGCATTGCATGTATACCAAAGGGACGGTCATTCGCAAAAATTACGGCAATCTGAACATTACTGGAGCAATGATTATGGCTGTTCGTGATGTCGAGGTTTCTGGAAACCGATTCAATAAACAAAGTGAAAGTGTTAATTCCCAAGGCATTTTATTGTTTGACGCACATGATACATCAATCATAGGCAATCATGTCGAGGGAAACCGCGTCGGGCTTTATGTAGAACAATCCACGCAAAACAAAATAGAAGACAATGCTGTAATCGGCAATTTTATTGGGATACAGCTGCTAGATGCTAAAGATAATGTGATCACTAAAAATCAGTTTGTAGGTAATGTGGCAAGCGCAGAAGCAAAAAATAGTATTGGCAATGCGCTAGACGGTAACTACTGGGATTCCTTCCAAGGCATTGATACGGAAGGCGATGGCAGAAGCGATATAGCCTATGCATTAAATCCTTTTTTTCAAAGTCTTGTTAAAGCGAAGCCAGGTTTTCAATTGTTTTTTCAGTCGCCAGGTATGATCTTTCTTGAAGATCTCTATCAGTCGGATAGACAGCTCTGGTCAACAGACTTTTCTCCGTTGATGCGGCCAAATGGGAAATTGAATGTTATATTACCGACACAAACGCTGCTGCATTCTGCATTAGTTGGCAGTGGACTTTTGATTTTGGCATTTTTAATCATTTATATGGGGGTAAGAAAAAGATGAAAACGGGACGATTTGGTGCAGCACTTTTTTTAATTGTTATTTTGATGCTGGCAAGCGCTTGTGGAGCCAAGGAATACAAGCCGCAAGCCATTAACGAAGAAACGGATAAATGCGTCATCTGCAATATGGCAGTAAAGGATGATCCTTACGCAACCCAAATCATAACGAAGGACGGTCAGTCTTTAAAATTTGATGATATTGGATGCATGAATAAGTGGAAAGTTGAGAACGGAACCGAAACATTAGGTGCAGAGTTTGTTAGAGATCATAATAGCGGAGATTGGGTTAAATATGAGAAAGCTTATTATGCTTACGATGCTGAGTATATTACTCCAATGGCTTATGGCGTTATTGCCTTTGAGGATAAAGCGTCCGCTCAAGCTTACATCGACGAGCAAGGTAAGGGACAGCTCCTTAGCTCGGATGAGCTTGCTCATCATAAATGGGAAGTTAACCGGGAAATGATGGATATGGAAGACATGGAGAAGCACAATGAAAGCATGCATTCCGATGGAAGCAAAGATGAGATGGACATGGGCCATGAAACGGAAGGTAACCAGTCGTGATTCAGACGATTTATTTTGCAATAAGGGAATTGAAGCTAGGGTTTCGCAATCCGTGGGCCTATTCATTTATGGGTCTTTTTGCATTATTTATGCTCTGCCTACTCTTAATTAATGCGCAAGGTTATGTTCAGGGCTATTCTGGCATTACCGGAACAACGCTTAATCTAGTCTTATATTTATTGCCATTGATGTCCCTGCTGCTCGGCTCGTTTTCTTTGACCGCAGAGAAGGAGGACGGAAGCTGGGAGCTATTATCGACATATCCTATCAGCACCTGGTCATTTATGCTCGGAAAATACTTAGGGCTTGCAGTTGTGCTGCTAGTCATCGTTTTTGTAGGTTTTGGCGCTGCGGGTCTTCTTGGTTTAGCCGCTGGATCAGGCTTTGGATTGCAGACATATGTGCAGTTGCTATCCTTTTCTGCCAGCATTGCTTTGTTTTTTCTTGCCATTGCTCTGCTCATAGGTACACTCGCGAAAAATCGCTGGCAAGCCTTAACGATTGGTGTAGCCATTTGGTTTTTTGCCATTATCGGCTGGCCGCCATTGCTTATTTCCGTCCTTGGCTTCATGCCATATCCTGTTATCAAGCCAGCAGTTACTGTACTCACTTTTGTTAATCCAGCAGAGCTTTCCAGGCTTTTTACAGTAGTGAAGCTTGGCGGGGGAGCCATAGTAGGTCCGGAATATTATGAATGGATCAAATGGATCAAGCAGCCTGGGGGGAGTATAGGTTTCGCTTTTACAGCTGTTCTATGGATAGGATGCGTGATCACAGCTGCACAGTTCATTTGGGAGAGAAGGCGATCATATGCCTGATCCTTTAGTGAAGCTTGAAGGCGTCAAGAAATCAATAAAGAAACAAGTCGTCATTAATACGCTTGATTTGAACGTGGAACGAGGTCAAATTTTGGCTTTGTGCGGAGGAAATGGCGCAGGCAAAAGTACGATTTTAAGAATGATCGCAGGTATATCACAGCCTGACAGCGGTATTATTGCTGTTCAAGGCTTGCGTTGGAAAGATGATCGCAAGCGTTATGCTGAGCTTATAGGTTACATGCCGGATGATTTTCGGTTTGGTACTGGATTAACAGCTTATGAAACACTTGCATTTTGGGCATCGCTGCGAGGGGTACCAAAACTAAGAGTACAGGAAGTGCTGGAGGAAGTAGGCCTTGCGGATACTGGGAAAAAATCAGTATCCTCCTTCTCGAAAGGAATGCGACAACGAGTATTGTTTTCACAGGCTTTATTGGCCAAGCCGCCCATTGTATTGATGGATGAGCCTACTAATGGTCTTGATCCTTACTGGATTGAAACCTTCGTACGTATGGTGAAAGAAATCGCAGCGAATGGCCAGACTGTTATTTTTTCAACCCATCAACTTCATGTGGCAGAGGCGCTTGCAGACCGAATTGCTCTGTTAAGAGGCGGTCATATTGAGCTTGAAGGCTCTTCTGTACAGATTCGGGAGCAATTAGGCGCGAGAGGACTTCAGGATGCATTCGCAGAGTGGTTTGGATTAACGGGCAGCCTTAACGGATTTTAATTATTCCCTAATACACAAAACAAATCCCCCGACCTGTTTAGGCGGGGGATTTGTTGCATCTCTTCATTAATGATGATGTCCGCTCTCCACAGGTGCAGGTTCACCAGAATGTTGTGCGCTCTCCAGCATTGCTAGCTTTTCAATCGCATCCTTGCCAATCGCAAAGCGTTTGGTCGGCATAACCTGATCGTTTGCAAAATGAATGCGAGATTGGACAACATAAAGGCCTTCCTTAGCAATCGGATGCATGACACTATATACTCCAGGCGACAATTGTTCTGCTTGTATAGTCACGGCGGAAGACTGGTCGTCTTCCAGCCAGATGATGAATTGTGCTTGATCTGCGTTTATCATCGGCTTACCGCTCTTAAGGACTTCTACGGAGAAATGGTTTGGTTTTTCAATTTCGATTTTTTCAGGCAAAAGAAGATTAACGGTTAGATGAGGCGGTAGACCGCGCTCGTCAACTTCAGCAGCTTTGGCAGTGCAGCTACATAACAATAAGACAAGAAGAAGCGACAATACAGACTTATACAAATGGCGGATGGTTACATTCATAAGTACATTCTCCTTAAGCTTAGACCGAGAACCAGTGCCGTAGCGACTTTATTCTGCGGAGGATGAATAGATCGAGGACAAGAACAACGAGAATCGATAAGCCAACTAAGGGCATTAAAGCGCCGCATGCCAACATGATGATCAGTACGCCAATCGTTATTTTTCTGCTCTTTGGTTTGGCTGGAGCGCCAAGTTTGCCTTCAGGCTTACGCTTGCGCCACATGACATAAGAGCTTATGGCTACCAGGATAAGTCCCATGCAGGCAATTAATCCAAGCAGCTGATTGGCTAAGCCAAATAGGGTACCTTCATGAAAAGCGATGCCATATGAAATCGCTTTAGCCATAATACCATAATCTGCAAAGCGTACATCTGTCAGTACTGCTCCGCTATATTGATCGATGTGAAGCGTTGCATCCTTACCCGGTGTGGGATGTGATGTGGATACAGTAAATACACCGGTCTCTCCAATAGGGATTGTAATCGTGTAGGGTTTCAGAACATGACGCTGATCAGCAATATCTTCCATTTCATTCATGCTTAAAGGTACATAACCCCCTAGTACAGAAGCGGGAACCGGTAAACTTTCTGCTGCCCAAGGCAAATCCTCGGCAATATCTTTGGCGACCGTAACGGATTCAGGTTTTGCGCCAAAGATGGAAGCGAAGGGAGGCGTATTCGTGTTCGTTGAATTAGCCAGCTTATCGATTTGTCCACCCATAATCCCAGACCATGGCAGTCCTCCAGCTATAATGACTAACAAAACGAGGGATATCCAAAATGCAGGAACCGCATGCAAATCTCTYCAGAAAATACGGCTTCCGGGTTTAGTGAGCCTTGGGAGAATAGTTCCCCATATGGCAGCTTTATTGCGAGGCCACCAAAGGAATAAACCGGTCAATAACATGATGATCGCCCAGCATGCTGCAAGTTCTACAAGCCGGTTGGCAAAGGTACCGCCTATAACTAGCTCGCTGTGCATTTTTTTGAAAAAAGCGGAAAATGTTTTGTCACTATTCATCATGCCAAGTACATTGCCAGTGTAAGGATCCACGTACATCGTTGTGGAGGTTCCATTCCGGCTTACCGACATTTTGTAGCTTGATTTAGGATCATCATCGAGCGTAATAGACGATACTATAGTGCCTGGATATGCTTTTGTTGTTTTTTCAATAATTCCCTCAGGCGGCATCTTGGTTGTTCCAACTTCACGAACAGTAAGCATATCTTTGTACAAATATCCCTCGATCTGCGGTTTGAATAAATAGACGGAACCGCTGAATGCTAAAACGATCAAGAAGGGTGCAAAAATAATGCCTGCGTAAAAATGCCATCTCCATACCGACTGATAAATGGCTTGGCGTAATCCTGTTGACGCGCGTTTTTTCATCCCGGGTTCAGATGCGTTTAATTTTTCTACTGGCATATTGCTCATAAAACGTTACCCCGTTCCTGTAATAATAAAATCTCATTTATTATAACGTCATGAAGGATAACTTCGGATGACTCGATAGAGCTATCATTTCAAATCTAAAAAGGTGTAAATATCACAATAGTATACTTTTAGATACCCTGTTCCTCGAAAGTACGTACTTCCATTACCTATTTAAAAGAGTAATAATAGGGTCATAACAAAAAGTAATTAACTTAATTTATATAAGAGAGAGGTTGATATATAGTGGAAAAATATCGTATCGATCAAAGCAAAGGAATAGAGTTTGGGCTTTACTCTCTAGGGGATCATTTGCCCAACCCGCATACGGGCGAGCGGATCTCTGCACAGCAGCGCATTAAAGAAATCATTGAAGCGGCCAAATTATCTGAACAAGCAGGTCTTGATGTATTCAGCGTTGGTGAAAGTCATCAGGAATACTTTGTATCCCAAGCCCATGCAGTTATTCTTAGCGCTATCGCTCAGGCAACAGATAAAATTAAAATATCAAGCTCAGCGTCGATTATAAGCACTTCCGATCCCGTTCGTGTCTATGAAGACTTTGCGACGATCGATTTGATATCGAGTGGACGAGCAGAAATCGTGGCTGGCAGAGCATCACGAATCGGGTTGTTTCAATTGCTTGGGTATGATCTTCGTGATTATGAAGAGCTGTATGAAGAGAAATTCGAGCTGTTAAATGTAATCAATAATCAGGAGACGGTTACATGGACTGGACAATTTCGTGCTCCTCTAAACGATGCAAAAATATTGCCACGGCCGTTAAACGGCTCTTTACCGATATGGCGTGCAGTAGGGGGATCGCCAGCTAGTGCGATAAAAGCTGGAATGGCAGGGGTGCCAATGATGCTGGCGACATTAGCAGGACCGTCATCAAGCTTTAAATTATCTGTTGACGCCTACCGAAGAGCTGCTGAACAAAGTGGTTTTGACCCAGCAGCGCTGCCAGTTGCAACCACTAGCTTGTTTTATGTAGCGGAGACCTCACAGCAAGCGATGAAGGAAGCGTACCCTCATGTTAACAAAGGAATGGAATTTTCTAACGGACGCGGTTTTCCGAAGCAGCATTTTGCTCAAGGTGCCGATACCCGCAATGCTTTGATGGTCGGAAGTCCTCAAGAAATTATTGAAAAAATACTATATCAATATGAGCTGTTTGGTCACCAGCGTTTTCTCGCTCAAATCGAATTTGGAGGCGTATCATTTGAAAAAATCATGGAGATGATTGAAACCATTGGCACTGTTATTTTACCCGCAATAAAAAAATATACAGCAGCGAAATAATAGGAGGGATTCATTATGAGAATTGTTGGTTTGTCGGGATCAATCGTGGGCTCAAAAACAAGAACAGCAATGAATTACACATTGGAATCTGTCAAAAAGCAGTACCCTGATGCGGAAGTGACGTTAATTGATTTAGCCGATTATACGATTCAATTCAGCGA
>NZ_JBFRDK010000252.1:0-6695 GCF_052113545.1 Paenibacillus sp. TAF43_2 | reverse complement strand
TCTGCAAGCTGCTGCAGCTGATCCACATAATCCCTGCCGCGCTGAACCCAAATGTTCAGCTTCTTGTCGTCCAAATCGTTAAGGCTGTCCCTCGCATCGAAAGAGTAAATAAAGTTTTGAGCGCTGCCCCATAGCCGGCCAAAAAAACCAGCTTCCATTTTCGGAGCATCCGTCTTCTCAGGAATAATATAAACCTCATCCAGCTGCAGCGATTGCTTGAGCAGTGTATCGATAAAAGTACCGAATTTCTCTCTCATCGAAGAAATCTCTTCGACCTCATAAGGAATTTCTTCAGGCTTCTTAAGCAATGCTCGCAAATCCTTCGCTGATGTATCGAGTCCTTGACTGATTGAATCTTTGTTGCCGTTTGCTTTCACTACCCGCTTCGACAGTGACTCCATGACATCCGCTGCCAGCGCCATCTTGTCAGTCATCCCTGGGAAGTCCTGCTCCATGTTCCACGTACGATTGCGGTCAATGGTCTTCTTCGAGCTCGAGCCTGTAATCGTGCGCAAATCCCAGTCAATCGCATCCAAATGAGCGATCAGCTTCTCGACATCCACAACGATAGATTTAATAGGCGATTGTGTGACGGCTAGCGACAACGTATGTTGGCCCTTCTCAAGCTTAAGCAAATACGGATTCTTTTTTTCGTCCTGCAAAATCATTCCGTTCCAACCAGTATAATAAGGAAAGCCATACGCTAAAAATTGCTTAAACGGTACCTCTCCATCCACTCGAACGACCCGGTAGGAGGTTTTCTGAGCTATCGTATTTTGCAGAGCGCGAAAGCCTATTTTGTACAAGCCGCTCTCCGGCACCTCAAACGACCATGAGATTTCCTGATTTTGTTCAAGCCAGCGCGGACCGCCGACCGTATTGTAAATAATTCTTCCCGTATACCGCGGCAGCGTGCGTGAGTTTTTATCCGAAAATAGCTTTATTGCCGTATCATTTTTGCTCGTAAAATCCTCGGCTTGAATCGTCAATACATCGCCCGCAAGAGAAGGCATATTGGCATACGCAGCCTTAACTTCAGCATAATCAGGTATTTGCTTGCTCGGAACAAGCTTAATTTGCTCAAGCGCAACAGGGTCAAACCCTTGCAATCGAATGGTATGCGTTCCTTGTTCGAAATGCCATTGCAAAGGCTGCGCATATGCCCCTCCTGAATCCGTTAACGGCTTCTCGCTCCAGCCCGACACGTCAATCGAACGAGGACGAATTTCATCGCCGTCTGAGTTTTTCAGAATAGGACGCACATCCTCCCATGTCCGATATAAGGATATGGAAGAGGCTTCCCTAAACGGCCTTTCGCCATCTATCGTTACCTCCCACCCGATCGGTCCTTTTCTTCCATCCTTCAGAGGGTTATAAGAAACGTGGATTTCATACAGCGCACTCTCTGCAACGTCAACTTGATATTCAACCCATCCTGTGTTCCTTGTATTCCAAATCAGTATGTTTGATTTACCGTCGTAGTCGCCTGCTTTGATCTCCTCTTCATTCGATACACGAGATGGCTTCGCTGCATCCAGCTGAATTGAAGTTGTTGCATTGCTCAGCCCCTTCTCCTGCCATGCTGCCAGCGCATCGCTAAAATAAGGATCAACCTCATAATTAAATGTAGTTACGAGCTTGTCATATTGGACCGTATCGGTTTTGTCTCCAGATTCTGAGTTTACTGCCGCTCCAGCATTAAGCAGCCATGCTGCAATGACAATACTGGCACCATAGACAAGCCATTTCCGTTTCTTATTCATAAAGGTTAAGCCGCCTCCCTCCTTCGCAAATACCGATCATTCTGTAAATCTTTCACCCGTATCCTTATGAAAGAAATGAGCCTTCGATATATCAAGCTCTACTTTCACTTTCTCATTTTCAGAAAAACGATTATCGGGATCGACGCGTGCAATGAGCAGCTTCTCCTGTCCGATGTCCAAATAAAGAAAACGATCAGCGCCCATAAGTTCATTGTCCTTATAGGTTCCGGTAATAATCGTCTCCGAGAACAAGCCTTCCAGCTTTACATTTTCCGGCCTTATACCTAATATTACCGATTTGTTTAGTTGGTTATTTTTGCGTAAAATATCCTCCATCACTTCATTTAACTTCAATTGAAAACGATTCGTATGAAACTCTAATCGCCCCTGCGGATTCTCCTGCACGCGTCCATGAATGAAATTGATTTGAGGAGAACCTATGAAGCTCGCAACAAACGTATTCGAAGGTTTGGAGTAGATCAGCTCTGGCGTATCACATTGTTGGATGACGCCGCCCTTCATCACGACAATACGGTCCGCCATCGTCATCGCTTCCACCTGATCATGCGTAACGAATATAAAGGTTGTGCCTAATTTTTTGTGCAGCTTCGTTATTTCCATACGCATCGTTACTCTAAGCTTGGCATCTAAGTTAGACAACGGCTCATCCATCAAAAACAGCTTTGGGTCACGCACGATAGCTCTGCCAAGCGCCACCCGCTGGCGCTGACCGCCCGACAGCTCCTTTGGCTTGCGATTTAAATACGGCTCAATCTCCAGAATTCGGCTAGCATTTTTTACCGCCAAATCGATCTCATGCTTAGGAAGCTTGCGCATCCTCAGTCCAAACGCAATATTCTCGTATACACTTAAATTGGGGTAGAGGGCATAGTTCTGGAAAACCATTGAAATATCACGGTCCTTCGGAGGTAGCTTATTGACGAGCTGCTCTCCAATATAAATCTCACCTTCGGAAATTTCTTCAAGCCCCGCAATCATTCTTAATGTCGTCGATTTGCCGCAGCCGGAAGGACCGACGAATACGATAAATTCCTTATCTTTAATTTCCAGCTGAAAATCCTGCACTACCGCGTGCTTGTCTTTGCCATATCTTTTGTATAGATGATTAATCGTTACTCCCGCCATGCTTACCGCCTCCCATCCGAACTTGATAAAAAAATGAGGATATCACGCACTGCTCTGATATCCTCCATTGATACGGTAGAATGTATTTAATTATAGAATCAGCTCGGAATGGCTTCTTTTGCCGGCTCCAAATTGGAGGTTGCTTCATCGGCCTTCGCCAGTTCCTCAGCGCTTAGTTTAACATCCCAGCTTTTTGCAGCTTCCGTAATATGCTCAAGCTTCGAAGCGCCTAGAATTGCCGATGTAATGCCAGGACGACTCAGTACCCAAGACAATGCGTATTGCGCTTGAGTAAGGCCTTTTTCTTCCGCCAAAGGTCTAATCGCCTCAGCAACTGGAATTGCATTTTTCTTCAAAAGCTCCTCCAGCCTTTGCTCGCCTGCCGCAAGCCGTGATCCTTCAGGCGGCGCTTCTCCAACCCGGTACTTGCCAGAGAGTATTCCTCTGCCAAGCGGACTATAAACGATAACGCCAACTTGCTCCGATTGCACAAAAGGTATAATTTCCTTCTCAATCTCACGCGAGATGATGCTGTATTCCGGTTGGAGACTTTCGAAGCGATGCAAGCTGTGCAGCGCGCTTATACCGTGAGCCTTCGCAAGCTGCCATGCAGCAAAATTTGAAGCGCCTATGTATCTTACTTTCCCCTGACGCACAAGATCATCTAAAGMTCGAAGCGTTTCTTCAAGGGGGGTATTAGGATCAAATCGATGTACCTGATACAGATCCAAATAATCGGTCTTCAACCTTTTTAAGCTGTCTTCAACAGCCTTGTAAATATGATAGCGGCTTTGCCCCGAATCATTTACCCCTTCGCCTACGCGGCCATGAACTTTGGTTGCCAGCACGATTTGGTGACGCCTTTCTTTTAACAAATTGCCCAGTATACGTTCCGACTCGCCTTCCCCGTATACATTAGCAGTGTCAACGAGGTTAATGCCATGATCCAGCGCTGCATCCAAAATCGCAGCAGATGCCTCCTCATCAATCCATCTTCCAAACGCCATCGTACCTAAGCTCACCTCAGATACTTGCAGTCCTGTTCTTCCTAATTTGCGATATTCCATGTTCGTTATCCTCCTCAAATTTTGTACAAAAAAAAACCGGAGACAGGTTTTGCATGTGCAAAATGTCTCCGGTTTTCCGGTCGAATATATTCATTATTAGTATGCGGCCAATGCTCTTATTACCGGAACTTCGTGTTCAGCAGCAAATTGGCTAAGCTGAGCGACCAAATTCCCTTTGCCAAAAGATAAATACTTATGGCCTTCTTCCGCCTGCAGCTTGATCATGTGATCTAGAAACTGAATAATCATCTTCCGCCGGCCTTTAATTCCAGCATAACCGTTGTCATACAGCCATTGATCAATGGTATTGTAGACACCGCGGTTCAGCCGATACATTTGCAAGCAGTAATGATGAAAGGCAAGATCCGGCCATTCATATAAACTGGAGCTCCTATCGTTCTTCATACGCATCCTCTCCACTTATAAACGGTTATCTTTGCTTGCGAGCAGCAGATGGCAGCTTCTCCACCTCGTAACGGCTGCGCTCCGTCCGATCAATTTGTACAATTTGACCATTATGAATCGTAATTTGAACGATGCCATATTGAACGCCTGCCAATTGATCCTGTATTCGCTTCAACCATTCATCAGCAACCTCAACCGTTCTGGACATATTCAACATCCTCTCCAAATTTATGAGTGTTTTCAAACTAAATGTATAAGTGCCATCAAACTAAATTTATTAATGCTATCAAACTAAATGCATGGTCACACGGGTTTCCAGAAATGCGATTAGCCGTTTAATTTACCTTAACCTCCAACAGACTCTCAGCTAAAGGACGACGTCCATTCGGAATTTCTTTATCGCGAAACTTTTCATCGAGCGTATCAAGTCCTCCACGATGACCGAGTGCAATGACGGCATGCAGCGCAATATGTTCGGGTACTTCTAAAATCTTGCGTGCTTCCGCTCGGTCAAATCCGCCAACGGCACGAGTCGATAGACCAAGCAGCCTCGCTTGCAGCGCCAAAGTTGCCCAAGCAGCTCCTGTATCGAAAGCATGCGACACATTCGGATTGCCATCTTGCTTAACCGCTTCAGAAGCTAGAAGCAGCAGCACGGGTGCGTGGTCTGTCCACAAGCGGTTGCCAGGCACGATGAACTTGCGGAACTGCTCATGCTCGGCTTCTTCCCTTGCCACGTAAAATCTCCAAGGCTGCAAGTTGCTGGACGATGGCGCCCATCTTGCAGCTTCCAAAACCGTATAAAGCTCTTCATCGCTCACAAGCTGCTCCGAGTAGGATCGTGGCGACCATCGATTCAGAATAAGCGGGTGTACAGGATAATCAGGGCTTCTTGCATCGGCAACCTCTTTACTGTATTGCTGCTCAAGTGACTGAGCATTAGCTCCAAAACCAACATGACTCACTATCCCCATCTCCTCTTCCTTTGAATAAAAAGAAGGCGCACGACAACCGATTCGGCATTCGGTTGGCATGCGCCTCCAGTTTTCTAGCGAGCGCGACTTGCAATCAAATACAGCGAAACCATTGCCATGAATGACGATGCAAGTTGTCATTATTCATTTCCGACTAATTCAATAGGATAAATTAAATTTAACATGATGTTTTCCATCCGTCAACACTTATCCGTCTAATTTCCACGACTCTTTTTTACAAATTGGCGCCACGCTTTCGCTGCTGCCAAGGTCAAGCTTGCTTCGCCACTCGTTACTAAGCTCCCTACGCCAACTGAAAATTCCCACGCTGAATTCGCTCATATATTACCGAAATCCTTTTACTAACTGGATTCTTCGTATGAATTTCCCCATGATACGAAACTCACTATACTAACTCGATTCTTCACACGGGATTTCCCCTCAATTGGTACGAGAATCCCTACGCTAACTCGATTTTTACGCGGGATTCACGCAAATGTTACCCAAACCCTTTACTAAATCAATTCTTCACACGTAATTTCCTTCAATTGATACGAGAATCCCTACGCTAACGGGAATTTCTCCTGTTAATTCATCAAAAACGGGCTAATTTAACTAATTACATGGAAATTCTCCCGTTAATTTTCTTCATATTCCTGAATTAGAGCTTATTTCGCCAAATTAACGGGAGGTTTTCCTGTTAGTTGAGCATTTGACTTATAAAATGAGAAATTAACAGGAGGTTTTCCTGTTCGTAGATACGAATACTCAAAACACGATTAACCTTACACATACTCATTATCGAGCAAATCTGCCCATTCAAAAAAAGCCTCCCCACCCACTAAAACCGTGGATTAGGAAGCTTCTTTATCGTTCCCTCTGAAGAACGATTGCATTTTTGTAAATATCCAATTAGTCATGATACAAAAAATGAAAACTGCTTTTAAATTAATAAGCTTCCCCTTCGTCTCCCTGCACTATCGCTTGTAATTCAGTCGCAATTTCTTTCATCTTATCCATTACTTCCCCTTCAGCCTCAGGGACTGTTATCCTACCTTTTGAATAACTAAATGGTACTTTAATGTCTTCATATGACCAAATGAAAAACTCTCCATCAATTGAAATATTGAAAGGACCGGCAATAGAAAACAGATTCGAATATTCAAAGTCTTTTTTCGCAGCAAAATAGGTTTTTAACTCTTCCAATGTTATTGGATTATCCGCGCTATCTGTCCAATGATTTGCTCTCGTAATATGAATATCATAACTCATCTCATGATTTCCCCCTTTTTAATAAAAATTTTCACCAAAATATGTTGAGACTCAGACTACTCTACTTC
>NZ_JBFRDK010000251.1:0-6758 GCF_052113545.1 Paenibacillus sp. TAF43_2 | reverse complement strand
GTTCAGTGGCTTCGATTTATTTGTGGACCTTGTCAATGGAGTAAGCTAAAAGGAGCAACAACATGGAGAAAACAATAAAAGAACAGCTCATAGCATTGAAGGAAGACGATTTTCAGAAATTTACGGCTGCACTTATTCCTACAATAAATAATGTATTAGGCGTTCGGCTGCCGAAGCTGCGCCAGCTGGCCAAGTCGATAGCAAGTGATGACTGGCGTACCTATTTAAAGGATGCGGATAGCGAGTACTTTGAGGAAGTGATGCTGCAGGGGATGGTCATTGGTTATGCTCAAGCAGATATCACAGAACGTTTAAACATTGTCGCTGAATTTGTTCCGAAGATAGACAATTGGTCAGTCTGTGACAGCTTTTGCAATGGGCTGAAATTTACAACGGACAATAAGTCAGCGGTATGGGATTTCATACAGCCGTATTTGGTATCTGACAAAGAGTATGAGATACGCTTTGGTGTCGTTATGCTGCTTGGCTATTATATTGAAGAAACTTATATCGAGCGCCTCTTGCAGCTGCTTGATCAGACGAAACGAGAGACGTATTACGTCAAGATGGCGGTAGCATGGGCATTGTCGATTTGTTATATTAAGCAGCCAGAGGCTACTATGAATTATTTGAAAAGCGGTGCTAATTCTTTAGATGAGTTCACCTACAACAAAGCTCTGCAAAAAATAATAGAATCATACCGCGTCGATCAAGAAACCAAAATCATAATACGCGGTATGAAACGAAAAAAAAGCTAAGGCTCAAAGCCTTCCTGGCTTACATAAATGCGATCCTCGGAAAAAACCTGCTTGAACCGCTCGTATACGACGCGATAAGCAGCCGGATGATACCATTCCTCAAGACCTAGCTGCTCATACAAAGCATCGATGCCTAGTTGTCGCGTTCGTTTTCCACTGCTTCCGTCACCCATAAAATAATCGTCTATGCAGATGCGATCAACGAGCGGTCGCAGTATTTCGGCGAATTGCTCACTGCTTGGCAGCATGGGAGCAATCGTCGCTTGAGTGGGAACGCCCGCATCAGCCAGCAGTTGAAGCGTCTTTAGCCTAGCCTTAATCGGTGGGGCATTCGGTGAAAAATGTTTTCGAATGTCCTCGCGATCTGTTTCCACTGTCATACTGACGCGTACCTTCTCTCCAAGTCGCAAGAGCAGATCGATATCCCGCTGAACAAGCGGGCTTCGCGTTTGCACGAACAAAAAATCAGGCGGGTCATCAACCATCACCTCGAGCAAGGAGCGAGTAATTTGCTCCTTATATTCAATCGGCTGATAGGGATCAGTGCTGGATGACATAAAAATAGTAACCGGACCTTTAGACTTTTCTCTTAAAAATTGTTTGCGAAAAACTTCAGCAGCATTTTTCTTAATATCAACCCATGTTCCCCATTCGGCGCCTCGAAATAAAGAAACAGGCATTTTCCGCACATAGCAGTAGGAGCAGCCAAACGTACACCCTGTATAAGGATTTAAGGAATGGCTGTAGCCGGTAAGAAAGCCGGTTCCTTTATTCAATAAGGTTTTGGGCTGTGTATATAAATATTCGATCGTCATATTAGTGTTTTTCCAGCTGAAGCAGCTTTGTTTTCATTTCTATGCCGCCGCGGTAGCCTGTCAGCGATCCGTTCTTTCCAATGACGCGATGGCAGGGAATTGTAATTAAGATCGGATTAGCGCCAATCGCTGTACCCACAGCGCGAACAGCTGCGGGCCGCTGGATTTGATGGGCAATATCGGAATAGGACTTCGTTTCCCCATAAGGAATATCGCAAAGTGCTTTCCATACTTCCTGTTGGAAGGCTGTTCCTTGATAGTGGAAGGAGATGCTGAATTGCTTGCGGGAACCTTGAAGGTATTCAGCTATTTCAATTGTATAAGGCTGGAGCAGTTCAACATTCTCTAATAAAGGGCTGCCTGGATAGCGGGTATTTGCCCATTGGACCAGCTCGTCTATCGGTTCATTCTGAGAGCCGATAAAACAGAGACCTTCCGTTGTGGCTGCAACATACAGGCTCCAAGCCTCGTGCGTGAGCAATGTCCAATAAATGGGCGGTTTACTGTGTTTGGTCATTCGAATCAGCCTCCTGTTTGTGCAATTGCCGATAGGCTGCGGGTGTGCAGCCGGTCTTCTTTTTAAACAACGTTACAAAATACGGCGTATTGTGCATGCCGACGCTTGAACCGATCTCTGAAATGGACAAATCGGATGATGTCAGCTGCTCCTTCGCTTTATCGACTCGTAATTGCTGTATATATTCAACGGGTGTCATGTGTTTGATTTTTTTGAAGGTCCGATGCAGATGATAGGGGCTGCCGTGGCATTGATCGGCAACGACTTGTAAAGTTAAGTTGTTCATATAGTTTCTGTCGATATATTCGGCAGCCAAATGAATCCATTCATCATCAGGCAGGCGCATCCCGGTAGGCTTGCATCGTTTGCATGGGCGAAAGCGGGCAGATAAAGCTTGCTCGGCTGTAGAGTAGATAGCAATATTTTCTTTGTTGGGCGGTTTGGATTTGCAGGATGGCCTGCAAAATATCCCTGTCGTTTTCACCGCGTAAAAGAAGATCCCGTCATAAGCAGCATTGTTGCTTAAGATGGCACGCCACCTTTCCTCGGTCAATGTTTCTGAGTGTTGTTTCACCATTTTGCTCACCTCCATCATTAGTATAACCTCGAAAGTGAACGTATGTACGTATTTTAGAATGTAAAAGCAAGATAACGAAAGCGAGATGATYAGAGAGTAGACTTTGATCCTGACGCGCAATCGCGTAAAATAGAAGGTGGCGATTGGATGAGTGAAACGGGAAATGAACCCAAAAATTACGATTTTGAAATTTGGGATGAACGATATCAACTCGAAAGTCCCGATAATGAAATTGATTTGTATATTGCATTGAAGTAATGAGAGGTTATAAAAAATATAGCTTTAAAAGGAGCACAATATCATGTCATTGCCACTTTCGAAACAGCTTAATCGGGATTTTATACTTAGCCAGCTTGAAGCTTTACTGAACATTCCAAGCCCTAGCGGGTACTGCATGGACATTGTGAAGCATCTTGGAGTGGAAGCAGAGAAGCTTGGCTATTCGCTCGAAATAACGCCAAAAGGCAACGGAATGATAACCATTCCAGGCGTCAATTCAGAGAAAGTGATCGGCATAACCGCGCATTTGGATACGCTTGGAGCGATGGTTCGTTCGATCAAGTCTGATGGGATGCTTCGCTTCACATCGATCGGGGGCTATAATATGCAAACGGTCGAAGGGGAGTATTGCGTTATTCACACGCGTGACGGCCGGAAATATGAGGGAACGGTGTTGTCTACGAAAGCCTCTGTGCATGTATACTCCGATTCGCGGGAGTGGAAGCGCGAAGAAGCGAATATGGAAATTCGCATAGATGAGCTGGTGAAAACCAAAGCAGATACAGAGGGGCTGGGCATTTCCGTAGGCGATATCATTTCGTGGGAGCCGCGAGTGCGCATCTTTCCGAATGGCTGGGTGAAGTCACGGCATTTGGACGATAAAGCAAGCGTAGCAGCACTGCTTGGATTAATGGAATGGTTCAAGCGTGAAGGGAACACACCTGCACATACACTCAAGCTGATCTTCTCGACCTACGAAGAGGTGGGACACGGAAGTTCTTATATTCCTGAGGATATAACGGAGATGATTGCGGTGGATATGGGAGCGCTGGGAGATGATCTTTCTGCGACAGAGCAGGATATATCCATTTGCGCCAAGGATTCGACTGGACCATACGATTATAATATGACGACTAAGTTAATTGAATTAGCGAAGCGTGAGAACCTAGCTTATGCAGTAGATATTTACCCGCACTACGGCTCCGATGCATCGGCTGCGCTGCGCGGCGGAAGCAATATTCGTGCGGCATTAATCGGACCGGGCGTTCACGCTTCCCACGGCATGGAACGCACACACGCAGATGCCATTGTTGGCACGTCTGCTTTGCTTCTGGCTTATGTCATGGAGTAAGATTTCTAGTTAATATACAATAGGTAGAAAAAATGCGAAGAAGAGCAGCGATGACATCGATGCTCTTCTTTTTTTGATGACTAAACTTGTCAGAAAGACAATGAAGTAGGACGTTAGTAGAAGAGCGCCAAGCGTTATTTTGGGACAAAAAGATAGGGAATGCTCTATGATTTCAGTGCTTTAGAAGCTTTATATTTATCCCGAATGATGTTGGTTTATCCTGACAGGGTGCAAAATATAGATTGCTGAAACGTATGATCGATTAGCTGAGAACGATGGAATATCCGCTTTTTAGGCTCCAAATAGTCCCTTTTTCAATTCAAACCCCGCTTTTTTTTGTTTTTTAAGTGTAAATTTGCGGCAGTTAGGGGTTAAAACGTACAGGAAAAAGAGGAATGCGAAATATGTCGAATGGTGTTTTACTGCTGCTTAGGTAGGATGCTGGTCAATAGTCCCTTATTTTTTCGCTGAATTAGTGGAATTTTAATTGGATTCTTCGTTCGTTGGAAAGTGGCAAACAGGAAAAAACCTTTATTTTACATGGGTTAGAGGGAAAATGCATGCGGGAAAACATGAGTCCCAAGTGGGACTTTCACCCATTATTTATTAAGCGCTTTCAATAGTCAGAATTATCAATTTGGCGATAAAAAACATGACATGACATATCCCACTATTCGCATCAATTAGGAGTCCGTACTTATGAAAACCATAATGAAAATGAGCAAGATTGTCTAAGTGTGACCATGTCTTTATTCCCTCAAGAATTATTATCATCTGTGTCATACTAGAGTGCAAAGAGAGACAAGAAGCTTTCCAAAACTCAAAATGGTTGAGCGAGCTGATGAATGGAGGTTTCAGAGATGAATGTTTCAAATCAGGAGCAGAAGCAGATGAAGCTGAAGCAGTTTTTGAAAATACTATCCGAGGATCCTTCTCTACTACAGAAAGACGGTCAATCGGAAGCGAGGTCGCTGCCTGAGCTGCTTATGGCAACTGGCTGCCTAATCCATAATGAACCGATTGACATGGCGAAGCTGATATCTCAGCTGCTCGGTAAGATCGGCCTGCAAGCCTGCTCTGACGATATGATGGAGCATGTAATGAATGGCGGGACCGTGGATGAGTTCATTAATAACACGAGATGATAACATTTTATGTCTAAGCAGGAATCCATGGATAAACCTATTCCTGTAAACAAATGACGCCCAAAAGTTCGCGTTTCGAATAATTAGAGAATTTTAATATTCATTAAGAACAACTTTTGTGAAGTTCGGCAACGGATGATTTTAAAGCAATGGAGGAAATGATTTGGAATTAAAACAGTATTGGATCATCGTCAAAAGAAGGCTATTGATGATAGCTTTAATTATTTCAGTGAGCTGTCTAACCATCGGCATTTACTCCAGCTACTTTATCAAACCACAGTATGAAGCATCCGCTAAGTTAATTGTTAACCAGTATAAGGACAGCAGCTCGCTCATTCCGAGCATAGATGTTGGATCGATTAACTCCACGATCGGACTTATCAAAACCTATAAAGAGATTTTGCGAACGCCGCGAATGATGAAGCGAGTTGTCAAGCAATACCCGGATCTCGGTGTGACATACGGCGAGCTCATCGGCAAGGTAAGCGTAAGCTCAGTGAATGAAACACAGGTCATGTCCATATCGGTACGAGATGACTCCTATGAGCAAGCAGCAAAGATCGCGAATGCGATCGCCATCGTTTTTCAAAAATCGGTTCCAGAGCTGATGAAGGTAGATAATGTTTCCGTGCTGGACCAAGCTGATCCGCATGAACAACACGGGCCCGTTGCTCCGAATCCTAAGATGAACATTGCGGTCACGTTCATGCTGGCATTGATGGTAGGTGTAGGCATATCCTTCCTGCTGGATTACTTGGATGACACGATTAAGACCGAAGAGGACATCGAGGCACTGCTGGAAGTACCAGTACTAACATCGATTCCGAGGTTCGAAGAGCGGGATGCGACAGAACACAGCAGCAACGCCACGTTAAAGACGAATGCAGGGAGGGAACAAAATGTCTCGTTTGATTCCTAAATGGAACTTGATAACGGAGCTTAATCCCAAATCGCCCATTTCTGAAGGGTACCGGATGCTGCGGACAAACATTGAGTTCTCGACAATTAATCAAAAGCTGCAAATTATTATGGTCACCTCTTCCAAGCCAAGCGAGGGCAAAAGCACGACATGCGCCAATATGGCAGTCGCGTTTGCACAAGCAAGCAAAAAGGTGCTTCTGATTGATGCGGATCTCCGCAAGCCTTCGCAGCATCATATCTTTGGGAAGTCCAACCGCAGCGGCTTAACGACGGCTTTATTGAACCAACTGAAGCTTGAGGACATCATTCAGTTTACGAATACGGACAATCTGTCCATTATCCAAGCGGGGCCAACGCCTCCCAATCCTTCCGAGCTGCTCTCGTCGGAGCAAATGGCGGAGCTGCTTAAGACAGCTAGAGAGCGGTACGATGTCGTCATTATCGACACGCCGCCGATCATGTCTGTAACGGATGCTCAAATTGTAGCAACGCAAAGCGATGGGGTCGTTCTTGTGATCGACTCGGGAAAAGTGAAAAAAGATGTTGCCCTTAAAGCAAAAGCGTCACTTGAACATGTGAAAGCAAATCTTATCGGCGTCGTGCTTAATAAGATCAATCGAAATCATTCAGATATCTACTCTTACTACTACRGAGAAAAGACAGAAGCTTAATCG
>NZ_JBFRDK010000250.1:0-6760 GCF_052113545.1 Paenibacillus sp. TAF43_2 | reverse complement strand
GTATTAGTACACCTATTTGCAACATTCCAATCTTGTTTGTTAAAAACAGGTGCACTTTTACACTTATTTACTCTCCACTATCGGTTCGCGCACATTACAATCATACGACGATCATCGCCGATGCTGGATATGGTCAGTCTGAGTTATTATGCGCTACAAGCAGCAAGCAAGGGAAAAACTGAGCTGTGAGGATGGATATTCGCTGTCGGTAAGACGAATGATTGAACCCGAAAGTATTTTTAGGGCAGATAAAGAATAACCAAGGATTCCGGCGTTTCTGCTTCGCAGCTTACCTAAGGTAAGTCTGGAGGTCGGGTGGCTTTCGCTTGCCCATAATCCTATGAAGCAAGCATAGACCAGAATAGAAAAATAGCAGTACAGGAATAGCTCTCCTGTACTGCTACCAATACTCCCGTTCAAAGCGAGCTATTCCTCAGCGAGCTTGATGCTTATGGAACAGCCCCTTCAATTATTGGATTTCCTTTTGCCAAAGCTGCCTCACAAGTTGCTTCAAATAAAGGGACTGCGACCAGCGGTCACTAATCTCCGATTGCCGAGAACCAGCCTCATCTGACGTAATCGCATACKATGGAGGACCCAGCTCAACGACGATAGGGAATGAATCATTCTCTTTTCTTTGTCCATTAAGCCAGTGTCTCATTGCACTGCCCCACCATCTGGAGAAATGGGGTACCATCGGATGATTGCCTGCTTCCCCTGGGTCGATCTGTATTTGCTCGCCATTCGAGATACGAGTGTGGATACTATGCGTGTTTGGCAGCAAGCTTTGCAGCATCTGCTCCGCCTCATCCGAAATCGTATGAAGCTCACCAGCTACGACATAATGTGAATAGTCAATCGTAAGCCTCAGTTCCGGCAGTGACTGCAAATATTGCCGCGTTCGGATGAGATCCTGTGTAATCGTACCTCGGTGCGTCTCTACATAAACCGGGATGCCCGCCTGCCTCGACAGTGCATCAATTCCAGATAGCAGTTCAATGGCGGAATCGCCAATGAGGAAAGGCGTCATCACCTGTGCATTGATGTAGCCGATGTTTTCGAACGCTGCTGCTTTTTCCAAAAACTGAGACATCTCGTTTAGTGAAGAAGGATAAGCATTTACACTAAATGACATATTGTATTTATGGAGCAGCTCCTTCCATAAGCTGCTTTCCTCAGGTGCCGGCACAAAGGCGTTAATGCCGTCGAAACCATTTTCTGCTATTAGCTTGAATTTCCCTTCCATATCTTGCGCATGCCCCGCTGTTCCTTGCAACCCGCTCATACCCCACCAGGACATCTCAACCAACAATTTATTTTCTGTTTTCATCATTAATTAGTGCGGATAGGCCATATCAAATTCAACTCCGCATGGTCCTCCGTCCGGATTAATTTCCAAATCTACTGCGGTGCCATCCTGTCTAAACAAAGGGCGATAATGATCGCTAATATGAGTTGCTGATGCATTCGCATAATGGCAGATGAAGGCTCTGCGGAATTGATCCTTTGTTTTGTTTCTATACGACCCATGAATCAAGTTCCCGTTGAAAAATAGCACGTCGCCTTTATCCATAATTACCGGCATCGCCTTGTGATCCTTAGGCGGCTTAACGAAATGGGAAGTGAACGATTCCGTTGAATCCGCAATTTCAGGACAGCTAATTTCATGCTCGCTCGTCTTCGGAACGACAAGCAAGCTGCCGTTCTCCTCATTTGCCGCATCGATCGCCGTCCAAGCTGCGATACAATTGCCTGGCTCCACCTGCAAATAAAAATTGTCCTGATGCAGCGCTTGACCGCGTGAGCCTGGCGGCTTGTAATAAAACATGCTTTGGGCTGCAAGCGCTTCTTCGCCATAAAGATCGGCTAATACGTCCATAACCGGCTTATGAAGCAAATATTTTTTGGACGTCTCATTAAAACGATGCGGATGCATGACCCGCGGATAACGCTTTAACGGATCATCTGTCTCCCCTGACAGATCAGGCTCGAAATAGCCAGGCACCGCTTTATGGCTTATTTCCTCGAAAGTATCTTCTATGGTACGAATGTCTTCCTGAGAAAAAAGGCCTTTTATCACAATGTAGCCCTCCGTACGAAATTGATTAACCTGCTCTTCTGTTAGTGCAATCAATGCTTCTGTCATCGCATAACGCTCCTTCACTGAATTAATCATTGCTCTTGACATAATCATAGTGGTTTCGCTATTTTTAAGGAAGATTGATTACTGCTGAAAACTACTTGTATTATGCTATTTTGAAAATGAAGGAGGTGTTTGGCATGCTTTCAAATCACAGAAAAGAAGCTGAAACAGAAGCACATGGCGGTGTGTTTCTAAGTGGTCTATTTGATGAATCCGATTCCTATCGTTATCGCAGGCCAAACGGAATAAGTGATTGGCTTATTTTTTATACCTTAGAGGGTGAAGGCTATTTACGCACACCCGCTGGAGAGAGGCGCTGCCGCAAGGGACAAATCGGGCTGCTGCGCGCTGGCATTCCCCACGAGTATGGGACGATTGCGGGAAGCAGCTGGCACTTTTATTGGGCACATTTTCAGAAACTACCTGAAATTGACTATTTGCCAAAGGATGAAAGCATCGTCATCACGATTCCAGACGGCAATATGAGAAGTAGAGTACAACTCACCTTCGATCATATATTGAGTGATTCGAGAGAGCGGGCAAGCTTCTGGCAAATGTTATGCGAGAATGCACTGCGCCAAGTGATATTGCTAATAGCGCAGCAGCTGGATAAACGGCTGGATCCTCGCATCGAGCTTGCCCTGCAGTATTTATCACAGCATATGAAGCAGCCGATACGCATTGAAGAGTTGGCTCGGTCGGTTGGTTTATCTCTCTCGCGGCTATCCCATCTATTCAAGCAGGAAACTGGAACGAGCGTGGTCGAGCATCTGAATCATCTGCGGCTTCAGCAAGCGGCTCTTCTCATGGAGCATATGGGCCGTTCGGCAACCGAAGCAGCGCTTGATGTCGGCTTTAACAATTACAATCATTTTGCTGCGTTGTTTCGCAAAAGTTATGGCGTAAGCCCAAGAACATACAAAAAGGACAAAGCCGCTCATAACGAGTAGCTTTGTCCTTAGGGTTCCATCTATTTAATTAGGAAGTAATCATTAAACCTTTTGTACGGCTAAATCTAGCCAATCCATCTCTTCCTTGGTGAGCGTAATGAGCGAGCCTGCATCGCAGGAATGAAGCTCTTCCGCTGATTGCGCGCCAATCAAGGCACAAGTCGGAAACGGTTGGTTTAGCACGTATGCTAGCGCGATCTGGATAGCAGTAACGTTTTTCTCAGCTGCCAACTGCTTTGCACGCGCCAGACGCTCCCAATTCTCATCGCTATAAAATACACGTACAAGATCCTCATTATCTCTCACTTCTGGAGTAAATCTACCTGTGAAAAATCCTCTTGCCTGCGATGACCACGAAAGCAGCGGGAATTGCTCTTCCTCATGCCATGCGCAGGTTTCCTCATCAGCAGAGACGCAGCCATGCCAGAACGGTTCATTCGCTTTCGCAAGGCTAAGGTTCGGACTGCTGAATGAAAAACCGACAAGTCCATTTGCAGCTGCGTATTCATTCGCTTCCTTAATACGCTGCCATGTCCAGTTGGATACGCCAATCGCTCGAACGGTTCCTGCTTTCACATGCTCATTAAGAATATCGATAACCTCTGCTGCCGGTACTGCCGGATCATCCCGATGCAGTGCATAAAGGTCGATATAGTCGGTTTGGAGACGCTTCAAGCTAATCTCCAAATCATGAGCAATGGCCTCTTTGCTCACACGCGAACCCGTATGATCATGATGTGCGCCCTTGGTCAAAATAACCAATTGCTCCCGATTGCCGCGTTCCTGCATGTAGCGGCCAATCACTTCCTCGCTTTCCCCTCCGCAATAAATATGGGCTGTGTCAATTGAATTGCCTCCAATTGCTAGAAAAGCGTCCAGGTTAGTTGCTGCTTTCTCGTAGGAATCGTTATAGAAATAATCCGACCCTTTCATTAAGCGAGATACCTGCTTGGGTGAACCTTCAATTTGAATATATTCCATCGTCGTTTTGCCTCCTTAATTATGGTTTCGTTATATTTTAATTCGTGTATGCTCATGAGCAGAAAGCAGGCAAGCATCGATTACTTTCATGTTGTTAACCCCATCCGCGCTGCCGAACTGAAGCTCTGATACACCGTTAATGGCATTTGCCATATGATCGGCCTGCAAAGTGTAGGCGTTTACATGCGGCACCTCAACTTCACGGCGCTCTCCTTTTGCATCAACGAAGAAATTGCCGCTGCCCGGCGCGCCAGTCACAAATGCGGAAGGCACTTCGATAATACCCTCTGTACCCAGCACCTCAAGCGGGTTGCGGAATGCTGCCCACATGCCGCAATCAAACGTCAGTGAAACCGCACCTTCAAACTCGATTAATCCAGAGGCCATCATATCGACATGATCATGCTCTGGTGAGAACAAAGCCTGAACTGTGACGGCTTCAGGTTCTTTGCCAAGCAGCAAGCGAGCAGCATTAATTGGATAACAGCCTACATCGTAAATCGAGCCGCCTCCCCACTCCTTGCGGTATCTCACGTTTTCTTTATGTCCTGCATTGTTGAAGGTAAACGCGCTGCGAATGCCGCGAATGTCGCCTATTTCCCCATCTGCGATCACTTTCTTGATCATGTCGTATCGAGGGTGATAGCGATACATAAAAGCTTCGGACAATAACACGCCTGCTTTCGCAGCAGCTTCAGACATTTCAGCTGCTTCATGCGCAGTCAAAGCAAGCGGCTTCTCGCATAAAATATGTTTTCCTGCTTCAGCAGCCCGGATCGTCCACTCTCTATGCAAATGATTTGGGAGTGGAATGTATATAACGTCAATAGAAGCATCAGCAAGCAATTCTTCATAACTGCCGTAAGCAGTCGGGATATTCAGCTCTTCTGCTGTCTTCTTTGCCTTGTCCACGTCACGGCTAGCAATAGCCGCTACCTCATTTAATTCCGAAAGATGAAGGCCAGGTATTACTGCGCCTTTGGCAATTCCAGCGCAGCCCATGATGCCCCATTTTAGTTTCTTCGTCGTCACTCCATCGTCACCTCAACCATTATTTTATTATTATATTGCGATTGCAAGCTGAAACTAGTTACACCATCAATTCAGAGCGCTGCACCTAAATCGCGAGGTACAAATTAGTATCAAACGATTTCATTGTGCTTGCCTCTAGTTTAAAGTAGATAACCAAAAAATAAAATGATATTATTTTGTTATAAGTTAAAACAATATTGTCATTGAGGTGAGCAACATGCAAAGACAAATACATCTGCTTACGCTGCCAAATAATCCTTTTTTCTGTTTACCTGAATCTGTCGGGAATTACTGGAATGAGCCTGATCATTACACGCTTCGTATGGCGGGAGCGCTCAATAACTTTAATATTCATTACGTTGTTTCTGGAAAAGGTTATGTGGAGTGGGATGGCGAGGTGCACACCCTCGAGGCTGGTGAAGCTGTTCTTTATTTCCCCTTGCAGAGACAGCATTACTACAGCAGCAAGGATGATCCGTGGGATATAAGATGGGTTCATTTTTATGGGAGCGGGCTTCAGGACTATATGATCGAACGAGGGTTTCACAAAAGCCAGCTCTGGACAATCCGTCAGCCAACCGCTTGGGAACAGGTGCATGAGGATTTGCTGGTCGAGGCAGAAAAGTCTCGCATGCTGCATCCGACCAAGCTTTCTGCTCTCATGTATGCCATACTCGCCGTGTTCATCGAGCAAGCTGTGCCGATATCCGGCAGCAAAGCTAGTACGTCCGGCAATCGCATCTTAAAGCTGCTCCCTTTAATGCAGCAGGAAGCGGCTGAGCCGTTCATACTCGAGCAATGGGCTGAAAAAGCAGGAGTTAGCCCCTACTATTTTTGCAAATTGTTCCGAAATGTGATGGAGATGACGCCGATGGACTTTATTACGCGCTGCCGGCTTCAAATGGCGAAGCAATGGCTTCTGGAGCGCAAGGATGTTAATATCGGACAAATCGCTAGTGATGCCGGCTATCCGAGCGTCAGCTACTTCAACAAAAGATTTATGGCTCATGAGGGAATGACGCCTACGGTATATCGTCAGCTATACGGGGTGTAATACGAATGTTACTTTTTGCTCTGTAAGAACACATATGCGCTTAATGCTCTCTTTTGTGAGTAACCCGGCTGCACTTGAGCTCTGTAAGAACCTATTGGTTCTTACAGACACTTATGAATGTTACTTTTTGCACTGTAAGAACRCATATGCGCTTAATGCACTCTTTTGTGAGTAAMCCGGCTGYWCTCGAGCTCTGTAAGAACCTATTGGTTCTTACAGACACTTATGAATGTTACTTTTTGCTCTGTAAGAACRCATATGCGCTTAATGCWCTCTTTTGTGAGTAACCCGGCTGTACTCGAGCTCTGTAAGAACCTATTGMTTCTTACAGAAACATATGAATGTTACTTTTTGCTCTGTAAGAACGCATATGCGCTTATTGCATTTTTTTGTGAGTAACCCGGCTGCACTTGAGCTCTGTAAGAACCTATTGGTTCTTACAGACACTTATGAATGTTACTTTTTGCCCTGTAAGAACRTATATGCGCTTAATGCACTCTTTTGTGAGTAACCCGGCTGTACTCGAGCTCTGTAAGAACCTATTGGTTCTTACAGACACTTATGAATGTTACTTTTTGCTCTGTAAGAACGCATATGCGC
>NZ_JBFRDK010000249.1:0-13231 GCF_052113545.1 Paenibacillus sp. TAF43_2 | reverse complement strand
CATAAGTTAGTTTTTAGCTCGCTTTTGACCAAATAGCGGATCCTATGTCCGTTAGACTCAAATATGAGCCCAATTCTTGAAAATAGCGGAATGTATGTCCGTTAGGAGGTCTGAAGTGACTATTGCGAAAAGCTAACGGACATCAGATACACTATTGTGCTCATTTTCGCTGTTTTCGCAACCGTAACGGACATAGAAGCCCTTATTTGGCTYCAYRAGTTAGTTTTTAGCTCGCTTTTGACCAAATAGCGGATCCTATGTCCGTTAGACTCAAATATGAGCCCAATTCTTGAAAATAGCGGAATGTATGTCCGTTAGGAGGTCTGAAGTGACTATTGCGAAAAGCTCCGATTCTTGAAAGTTACATCTTGCTGCTCAGTTAAGGTCAAGGCTAATCGCACTCATCATGGTTAAAAAACGCGCGCTAAGAAATAGACCCATTACGTTACCTATGCTGCAAATGAGTGAAGCAGAACGTCGATAATTACGATGAGTATGGCATGGATGTCATTAGACAAATAGAACAAGACGTTGTATAGTAACAACGGATCATTTTATAGATGATGGACGGGGATAGATGCTCCATATCTTCACCTGCATGATCCGATATTGTTGGAGAAGCTGTTCGCTTAGCCTAATTAGAAAAAGCGTATACTAGCATTTCTGACTCAAGGTCGGGGATGCTATTTTTAATACGATATATGACGCAGGAGGAGTAAGGAAAATGAAAAGGTTACATAAAAGTACAATGAAAACGCTAGTAGGTTTGCTGCTCGTGATGATGCTTGTATTCACAGGAGCATGCGGTACAAATAAGGACACAGTCAACGAGCCGGGAAAAACAACGAACAATGCTGGTCAGGCTGCAACTAACGAGCCATCCAAGGCGAATGAATCGACCGTTTATCCACTAACATTAAAGGATGATACAGGTACGGAAATTACGTTTGAGCAAGAGCCAACTAAAATTGTCTCGCTTGCTCCTAGTGAAACCGAAGCTATTTATGCAATCGGCTCAGGTGACCGCGTTGTAGGTGTTGATGAATCAAGCAACTATCCTGAGGAGGCGGCAAGCAAGGCAAAGGTTGGCGATATGACGACGAATATTGAAGCTGTTGCAGCTCTCAATCCGGATCTCGTACTGGCTTCTTCTTCAATGAACGGAGAGGCAATCACGAAGCTCAGAGAACTGAAAATTCCGGTCTATGCGACAGACCCTCTCACGTATGATGCAGTTATTGCCAAAATCGAAAATTTAGGTCATATTATGAATAAACAATCCGAAGCGGCTGAGGTTGCAGGCCACATGCTTTCAGTGAAGCAACAAGTTTCGGATGCAGTTAAGAGTGCAGTGAAAAAGAAAGTGTATTTAGAATTTTCCCCAGGCTGGACCGTTGGATCTGGCACATTCCTTGACGAGTTGCTGGCACTKGCTGGCGGCGAGAATGTTGCTGGAGCTGCTCCAGGCTGGTATGAGGTGAGTGCGGAGTCGATTGTTACTCAGAATCCCGAGCTTATTGTATACCCTGCATTGAAGGAGGAGCCGAATCCGATTGTTGTTGGCATTGAGAGCCGTCCAGGCTGGAATGTCATTGATGCGGTGAAAAATAAGCAAATGCATGCAGTAACGGAGGACCCGCTTGTTCGTGTAGGGCCGAGACTTGCAGATGGTTTGCTGGAGCTTGCGAAAGTGATTCACCCGGATCTCGTAAAATAATGATGACCTATAAATTAGTTTGGTATGGAGGAGCAGCTATGCTCCTTCTTGCTGTTTCTATCGTTGTAAGTTTGTCGATTGGCTCGGCTGGTATTTCCATACGAGATGTTTGGGGTATTTTGCTTCATCAGCTGCCTTGGCTTGCCGACAACTCAGTCCCTTATACACCTGCCGAAATAGCGATCGTCACGCAAGTACGTCTATCGCGTATTTTGCTTGCTGTCCTCGTTGGTGCTTGTCTCGCACTTGCTGGCACGGGCTTTCAAGGGGTTCTTCGAAACCCGCTGGCTGATCCCTATACTCTAGGAGTATCTTCGGGGAGCTCAGTTGGTGCATCGTTCATTATCTTATTCGGCTTGCAGTCAGCGATTGGCATGTGGACGATACCGCTAGTTGCTTTTGCTACAGGAACCTTGACACTGCTTGGTGTTTTTTGGTTGTCTCGCAACAAGGGTGTTATACATATTGAAACGCTTATTTTATCAGGGGTTATCATCCAGTCCTTTTTAGGCGCTTTTGTATCCTTCATGGTGTCGGTTTCTGAGGGCGTCGTGAATCAAATTTTGTTCTGGTTAATGGGATCGCTTGCGATGAGAAGCTGGGAACATGTATATATGCTTATACCTTTTCTCGCGGTAGGCTTTCCACTTCTGCTTGCATATGGGCAATCCCTCAATTTATTTGTACTGGGGGAACGCCATGCAGCGCATCTTGGCATCCATGTCGAGAGAACGAAGCTGATCGTCTTAATCAGCTCGACCTTGCTGACGGCAGCAGCAGTCTCTGTTTCTGGTGTAATTGGTTTTGTTGGACTCGTGGTTCCACATCTCATTCGTTTGCTCGTTGGCCCCGACTATCGATTAATTACCCCTTTATCGGCTATCGGCGGAGGCATATTTATTTTATGGGCGGATACGCTTGCGCGCATGGCGCTGACGCCTAAGGAAATACCGCTTGGCGTTGTTACGGCTTTGCTTGGTGCGCCATTTTTTGCGTATTTGCTGCATCGACGGAAGCTGAAGCAAGGAGGAGCGTTATGATTGAGGTGCGCAGCATCGTTCAGACGGTGCAAGGGAGGACTGTGCTCAATAAGCTTTCCTGCTCATTTCAAAAAGGGCGGATGTACGGTGTTATTGGACCTAATGGTGTCGGCAAATCAACGCTGCTGCATGTATTRTCAGGCGTTGAACAGCCGGTGGAAGGTGAAGTTTTATTCGAGGGGCAGAGCATCTCCGCATATCCAAGAAAGCGAATCGCACAAATGATGGCGGTTTTGCAGCAAAGCGGTTTGCCTCAGGTAGGATTCTCTGTGCGTGAGGTTGTTAGCATGGGAAGATACCCTTTCCAAAACTGGCTTGGCAGCGATAAACATGATTCAGAGGAAATTATTGATAAAGCGATAATGACCATGGGACTCGAAGAGCTATCGCATCGCAAAATGGATCAACTAAGCGGCGGTGAACGTCAACGTGTTGCATTGGCAAAGGTTATGGCGCAGGAGCCATCTATTATATTATTGGACGAGCCGACGACTTATTTGGACATTGGTTACCAAATTCAGCTTTTGGATACGGTACGTGCTTGGCAGCGTGAACGTGAACTGACCGTTATTGCCGTTCTGCATGATCTTAATTTGGCTTCGCTATATTGCGATGAGCTTGTCGTTCTTCATGAAGGCAAAGTTGCAGCAGCTGGAACACCCCGGGCGGTCATAACTGCAGGTCTTATCAAGCAGGTTTATCAGGCGGATACAACTGTGATCGCCCATCCTGTTACGGGTGCTCCGCAAATATTGCTCCAACCGGATATGAATATATAAAAGCTTAAAATACGCTTGAAGGAGTTATGAAATTGAAACATGCATTGGAAACTCAGCTTGCAGAGACGATCAAACAAATCAAACCATATAATGAAGAGGCAGCAGAATTAGCTGTGAAGCATTCTGCTTCATTGACGAAACCGCCAGGCAGCCTCGGCAAGCTAGAGACAATCGCCAGGCAGCTTGCCGGCATTTCAGGCGAGCTGTGGCCGGATTTGTCACATAAAGCCGTTATTGTCATGGCGGGTGATCATGGTGTATGCGATGAAGGAGTCAGTGCGTTTCCACAAGCGGTGACACCACAAATGGTGCTAAACTTTCTCAGCGGAGGAGCAGCAGTCAATGTGCTGGCAAGGCAAGCTGGCGCAGATGTTGTTTGTGTGGATATCGGTGTAAATGCGGATTTGGAGCATGAGCAGCTAGTAAGCCGTAAAGTGGTGCGGGGGACGGCCAATATGGCCAAGCAGCCAGCGATGACTCGCGAAGAGGCCGTCCAAGCTATTATTGTTGGCATTGATGTGGTTAACGAGCAGGTGCAGCGCGGCTGCCGTTTGTTTGCAACAGGCGAAATGGGTATTGGCAATACGACAGCCAGTGCGGCGTTAACGACTGTATTGACGGGTCTATCTCCTGAGGAATCAGTTGGCCGAGGAACTGGCATAAATGATGAAAGCTGGACAAATAAAGTGCAGGTAGTCAAACGCGCAATTGCTGTCAACGAGTTGGACCGCGCTAGTGTCGATCCAATCGATGTGCTGGCTAAGGTTGGCGGTGCAGAAATTGCAGGACTTGTTGGCGTTATTATCGGAGCTGCAGCAAACGGCTGCCCAGTCGTCATCGACGGTTATATTTCATCTGCTGCGGCGCTTGTCGCATCACGGATAGCGGAGCAGACGCTTCCCTTTATGATTGCTTCTCACCTCTCTCAAGAGCAAGGCCATTTGAAGCTGCTTGAATCAATTGGCTTACTTCCGATGATGCAGCTGGAGATGCGGCTTGGCGAAGGCACTGGAGCTGTATTATGTTTTCATTTTATAGACGCTGCGCTCCATCTCATGAATGAAATGGCAACATTTGAGAGTGCAGGCGTATCCAAAGGTTAGGTGAGCGTGAATGGCAATTCTAGTAACGGGCGGAGCAAGAAGCGGGAAGAGCGGATTTGCCGAGCAGTATGCGATGAGGGTTGCAGCCCGTGGATTTTATATTGCGACTTGTCAGCCGTATGATACGGAGATGCGCGAGCGAATAGGAAAACATCGCAAGGATCGTGAAGATGCAGGCTTCCGCTGGCAGACCATCGAAGATCCGCATGAAGCAGCAAATGAGCTTTACAGATTGAAAGAGCAAATCGATAAAGAAATTTCAAACGGACAGCAGCCTGCTGTCGTATTGCTCGATTGCTTAACGTTATGGCTGACGAATTGGCTTATGCGAATAGAACAAGAATCGTATGAAGATACGAGGCTGAAAATGGAGCAGCAGAAACTTCTCGAAGCTATTAACAACTATCCATACCCATTAATCATTGTAACCAATGAGGTAGGAGATGGTATTGTTCCGGCATATCCTCTAGGCAGGCTTTTTCGAGACGAGGCGGGGAGGTTCAACCAACAGATTGCTGCGATATGCGAGCGGGTTTTTCTCGTCACCGCAGGCATTCCAGTTGAATTGAAATCACAAGCGTTTAACTGGGATCAATTATGATGATTTATTCAATCAAGGAGCTCCTGCTCCTCGCAGCGGCAGCCATTGCAATAGATTGGATCGTTGGTGATCCGAAATGGCCAACTCATCCCGTCATATGGATAGGCAGGCTCATTCGACTGTTGGAACGTTTGCTTGCTCCTGAACGATTAAAGGAACACCCGGCTGCTGTAAGAGGTTTAGGTGTAGTGTTGACCGTTGTCACACTCGTTGGTTCATTATTTGGGCGGCAGATGCTATACATACTTGGCTAGGCTATGCGGTGAGCGCATGGTTTATTTCCACAACACTAGCGGTGAAGGGCTTAAAGGAAGCAGCCATGCTCGTTTATCATCCATTAGTGGAAGGCAGATTAGATGAAGCACGTAAATATGTTGGTTATATCGTAGGCCGAGATACTGCAAAGCTGGATGAGCGGGAGGCATCGCGCGCTGCAATTGAGACGGTTGCTGAAAATACGGTAGATGCGCTCGTGTCACCGTTGTTGTTCGCTTTAATTGGAGGCGCACCGCTTGCAATGCTCTACCGTGCAACGAATACGCTGGACTCCATGGTCGGATATCGCAATGAAAAATATAAGTATTTTGGCTGGTGCTCGGCACGGACGGATGATGTGTTAAATTATATCCCTGCAAGAATAACTGGCGTTTTGCTTACGCTGTCTTCGCTGTTTGATCAGAGAATGAAGGCGAAGCAGGCGTGGCTTGCCATTCGCACTTTTGCACATCTTCATCCTAGTCCAAATAGCGGCATACCGGAATCAGCGGTTGCAGGGGCGCTAGGCATTGAGCTCGGCGGTTTGAATTCGTATTTTGGTGTAATCAGTGAACGAGCAAGGATGGGATGGCCAACTCGCCAACTGGAACCAAACGATATTGTACTAAGCGTGCGATTACTTTACAACGTTAGTTTTATATTATTTGCGGGGGTGATCGCCGTATGGTTCGTCGTGAATTAAAGCTGCATTTCCAAGCACTTATTGCTGCTTTTCAATTTCTAACTCGTTTTCCAGTACCCATCACGGTTCCTTTCCAAGGATCTGTTCTCTCGCGAAGTGTCGTCTATTTCCCTGTAGCTGGTGCGTTTATCGGTATCTGTCTCCTTGCATGTACGTGGCTGCTAGCATTGTTTGTCCCTGCTTGGCCAAGTGCTGTACTGATTCTTGCGATATGGACTGCATTGAGCGGGGGGCTGCATTTGGACGGTTGGATGGATACAGCAGACGGCGTGCTGAGTCACCGCTTTCTGTCCTTACTTTTTGGATCGCCGGCACCGGTACAAACGTAGCATTAATAATGCTGCTTATTATCGGCATCTTAACGATTTGCTGCGGTGGTTTTATAGCGGCATGGTTAAATCGGAAGCTTGACGGATTAACTGGGGATACATATGGTGCGATGAACGAAGCGATTGAAGCGTTATTGCTGCTTGTGGCGGTCATCTGGTTATATGCGCAATAGAAAAGGAGTTGTTTTTGTAAAATGTTAGAAAGATATGGACATGGCGGCGATTTGCGGACCGCGGAAGAAGCGTTCGATATACCTGCGCATAAATTTATTGATTTCAGCTCGAACATGAATCCGCTAGGAGCGCCATTAAGCGTTAAACAAGCGCTTCTTGCCTATGCAGATATGATAGAGCAATATCCTGATCCAGCCGTTCGCGGCCTAAGAAAGAAGCTTGCTGAACTACATAATATTGATGCTCAATCCATTGTAGTAGGAAATGGAGCGGCAGAACTAATCGATCTAATCGTCCGTACGCTGCAACCAAAGTTAACGACGCTTGCCATTCCGTGCTTTGATGAATATGGCGATGCCATTCGGAAAATTGGCGGAGCTGTGTATGAAATTAAATTATCATCTCACATGCAATTTAAGCTTAGCCTCGATTCCGAGCATATATGCGAAGCGGCTGCCACAGGATCATTAGTTATGCTCGGTTCGCCAAACAATCCGACGGGTCAGCTCGTAGATCCAGAGCTTATACGTGCACTCTTAAGTAAAGGAGCCTACGTCGTAGTTGACGAGGCGTTTATGGATTTTGTGCCTGATGAAGCACGGTACAGTCTTGTTCAAGAAGCAACTAAGCATGAACGGTTGTTCGTCATCCGCTCAATGACAAAATTTTATGCGATACCCGGCATTCGACTTGGATACATCGTTGGCATGCCTAGAACGATAAGCGGCTTGCGACGCTTGCAAATACCATGGAGCGTTAATTCTTTAGCGCAGCTGATTGGCGAAGCGGTGCTGGATGAGAAGGATTATGCAGAGCGTACACTTGCTTGGTTAGAGCAGGAAAGACCTTGGCTCATGTCTGAGCTTGAAGCAATCGGCTTTGAAGTTAACCCAAGTGCGGCCAATTATTTGCTCATTCGGATTCCAAGCGATGCGGGTCTCAGTGCCAGCATGCTTCAGYTCGAGATGGGCAAGCAGGGGGTGCTTATTCGCGATGCATCGAGATTTGCAGGGCTTGATCATACGTATATCCGGGTTGCCATTAAACTTCGGCAGCAAAATGAACAGCTGATCGCTGCTTTTAAGCATTGCTTGCAATGGAATGAAAACCAAGGCGGATAAGGGGATTTGAACGAATTGCAAATTTCCTACCCATTACAAATTAAACTCATGTATAAGCTTCTGTGACAGCAAAAGGAGGGAAAGCAGTGACACAGCCCTTTCGCAAAGACCAGTATTATTATCAATCACAGCTATGGTGCGGCGTAAGCTTGCAGCTCCTTGAGGACCGCATTGAAGCAAGCAGCAATGTTTCTTTGTATGCGCTAAGCAGCGCAATTCATCCGGGCGGCTTTTCTTATACGAATCGTATTGTGAATTGGAAAGTTCCGCTTACTTATCAATGTGAAGATCCTGTCCTCGACATCATTAATCAATGTACGGAATGGGGCTGCGAACCAGAAGCTACAGTAGGATTATTAACAGCAGCGAAGCTGACACATGCATCAATCACTGAAATGGAAGGCGATCGGTTTAAGCTTGTCTGCTGTACGACGGTAGGCACACGAAATGCAGCAAGATCTGGTATGCCGCGAAGTACCTTCTCTGCTTATTCTCCGGGAACGATCAATATTGTTATTTTAATCGATGGTCAAATGACTGAATCAGCAATGGTGAATGCGGTCATAACAGCAACTGAAGCGAAAACAGCAGCATTACAGCATTTAGGCATAGTTGAGATGGAAACAGGACAATCAGCTACGGGGACGACAACGGACGCAATTGTCATAGCGGTTAGTCAAGCAGCAAGCTGGAATGCGGTACATGCGTATGCTGGTGCAGCTACGACAATTGGGTGCGCGATTGGAGAAGCGGTCTATGAGACCGTGTTAGAAGCAGCACGAACGCAGCATGATGACTAAGGATTAATGACCTTCGCTATAATGACTAAATGGAGGTTTGCGAATTGGAATTTTGGATACGGAAAGCGACGATCGATGATCTTAAGCTTCTCTCTCAAATGAACAAAGAGCTTATCGAGGATGAAGGCAGCCGTAATCCAATGACTCTCGCGCAGCTTGAGGACAGATTTCTTGGGTGGCTGTCAAGCGATTGGGAGATTTCATTGTTTGAGAAGGATTCTGCTATTTTAGGTTATGCGGTATATCAAATCAGCGCAGATGTTTTTTATCCAGAAGAGTCAAATGTTTATCTCAGACAGTACTACATCGCTCGACAGCAACGGAGCCATGGTTATGGAAGCGCAGTATTAAAACAATTAGTCCGCGACTCATTTCCTAGCGGTGCCAAAGTGACGATTGATGTGTTGGCCTCAAATCCGCGCGGGCAGCAATTTTGGACGAGTTGTGGCTTTGAACCCTATTATACGAACATGCAGCTTAAACAATGAAGCAGCGTACTGCTTTGACTTTTACCGACTACCGACTACGCCATGCCGGGAGACAAGATAACAATGGGGATGTTAATTGAAATTGTCTTTGAGTTTATTGCCGATTTATTTATAGCGGATGGAAACGGGAAATGGGAGAAGCTCAAACAGACAAAGTACGAGAGAAAGCTGCGAAAATGGGCAAAAGAATACGAATGGTTTGAGCATTTATCCGCAATCTAGACTTAAATTTGGAAGCAAGGCGCCAATTAGAGGGAATGCTCATCGATAAATATAAAAGAAGCAGCGGAATAAAATAGCGGAGTAACATTACAGCGATTGTGAAATCGTGTAAAATGATAAAGTTGAACAATCGGTCATAAGATCGATCGTGTGCCGCTTAGAACGGAGGAACATCTTTTGATTAAAATAGTAGGCTATACAAAACAAAAGCAATGGTTAACTGATTTAACGATAGAAGATCTAAACTCGCCTGAGCTTGACTGGTATTGGGTCGACTTTAGTAACCCGAAGGAAGAGGAGTGCAGACTGCTCGATACCTTTTTTCATTTTCATCCGCTCGCTATCGAGGATTGCTACCATTTGCTTCAGCGGCCGAAAGTAGATCATTACGACGATATTCATTTTTTTGTGCTGCACGAAATTGAGCGTAAGACGTTGACCGTAAATGAAATCAATATGTTCATCGGTCCATCGTTTATTGTTACGTTTCATTATGAGCGATCACCAGAGATTGAGGAAGCTCAAACTAAGCTATTATCTAGCACGAAGATCGGCGAGAAAGGCCAGCTATATGCGGCATATCTCGTAATAGACAAGCTGGTTGATCAATATTTTCCTGCGGTTCATGAGCTGGAAGACCAGCTTCTTGACATGGAAATCGGAAGCGGCGACGAACAAAGTCAAACGGCTATGAGCGATATATTCAACATACGTTCTAGGCTGCTGCGTTTGCGCAAAACGATTGTCCCCATGCGTGATTTATTGTATCGTATAACGAATTCCGATCGCATTGACGGGCTGAAGCCTTATATGGCCTTTTATCATGATATTTATGATCATTTGCTCAAATTGACTGAAATGATGGATTCAAGTCGAGAGATGACGGCAGATCTTCGTGACAGCTTCATTTCCTTTAACTCCAATCGGATGAACTCCATTATGAAAACTCTTACCGTTATCACGACGATCTTCATGCCGCTCACTTTTTTGGCTGGCATTTATGGCATGAACTTTCGTAATATGCCTGAACTGGAGTGGACGTGGGGTTATTTTGCTGTCATAACGATTATGCTCGTCATCGGGCTTGGCATGTATGCTTGGTTCCGAAGCAAAGGTTGGTTTAAATGAAAGTTAAGGAGCTTGGAGAGCAATGGAAATGAAAGAACCTGCTCGGATGAGCAAAAAGCGGCTGTTCACCATAGTCGGCATTATGGCAGGCATTATGCTTGTACTCGTGGTCATGCTTTATTTGATGATTATTTCACTCGGAAATCGCAATGCGGTTAATCTCTCAAAGTCTGAGCAAGCGTTGCATTACTCCTATTTTTCAGAGACATCGCCTAGCGGAGTAAAGCTGCACGTACTGCAAACAAAGCCCGCCTATGTCACGCTGGAAACAATCAATACGAATGTTACGCTTACAGGGAAGGTCGGAATTAACGGTGGATTTTTTTATGGCAATCAGCTGTTAAGCATCGGAGTCGTAAATAGTATTCCGGTTAATAAGGAAATTGGCAATTTCGGAACGGGTAGCGAAAACGTAAAATATGCGCGAGGCACACTCGTCTGGGATGGCGCTTCTGATTCATTAAGCGTTCAGGTTGCAAGCCAAGCGTCCGAGATAAAAGTGAAGGATCACACACGTTTCTGGGCACAAGGCGGCATTAGCATGAGCTTAGGCGATGATGCGCATTGGACCCAGCAGTCGGTTAAGGAGAATGCGCCGTTCCCAGATGACAATCGCTTGCGATCGGCAGCGGTGTACGATCAAGCAGGGGCATTATATTTAATTGTTAGCGAAACGAAAAACTCGCTTGCCGTATTTAGAGAAGCGATTATATCAACCGTTGGTGATGGAAAGCTGGTTGACGGCATATTTCTAGATGGTGACGGGTCGTCCCAGCTTTTTGGCAGCAAGGCATCGTTGCCTGGAGATAACAGACCGGTTGTACAAATGATTCGGATCGTAAAATGAGTTGAGATAAGATAAGGAGCAATCAGCATGAATCAACAGCAATTGCCGATTGATCAGGTATTGCCGGAACTGCTATTGGCTCTGCAAAGCGGTGTGAATGCGGTGCTGATCGCAGAGCCGGGGGCCGGAAAGACAACACGAGTTCCTCTTGCGCTGCTTGATCAGCCATGGCTGGGAAGCAAAAAAATAATAATGCTTGAGCCGCGCAGACTCGCCGCACGTTCAGCCGCTCAGTTTATGGCAAAATCACTTGGCGAGCAGGCTGGTGAAACGGTTGGTTACCGGGTGAGACTAGATTCTCGGGTTAGTTCGCAAACACGCATTGAAGTGGTGACCGAAGGTGTATTAACGCGCATGCTGCAGGAGGACCCCGCACTCGAGCAGGTTGGGGCGATCTTGTTCGATGAATTCCATGAACGGCACTTGCATGGCGATCTTGGCTTAACGCTTTGCTTGCAATCACAGCAATTGCTGAGAGATGATTTACGCCTCGTTATTATGTCAGCAACGCTGGATGCAGAGCCGATTGCCGAGCTGCTTGAGGGTGCACCAATTATTAGCAGTGAAGGCCGTATTTTCCCTGTTGAGACACAATACATGAGAGCAAAGCTTACGGGACCTATAGAGCCCCACATGGCACGAACGATTATGGAAGCGCTCCGTTCGTTTGATGGAGATGTATTAGCGTTTTTGCCAGGTGTTGCAGAGATACGCCGCACAGCCAGATGGTTAATGGAGAGCGGCGTATCTTCATTTGCTCGAGTAGAGGAGCTGCATGGCAGCTTGCCGCTCGAGAAACAAGATGCGGCTGTTGCTCCATGTGCTGAGGGCGAACGCAAGGTTGTGCTTGCGACTTCCATTGCAGAATCAAGTCTGACCGTTGAAGGAGTTAAGGTTGTGGTAGACAGCGGCTTAATGCGAGTTCCCCGGTTTTCTCCAAGAACAGGCATGACTCGGCTGGAAACATTGCCGGTTTCGATCGCTTCCGCGAATCAGCGCCGAGGGAGAGCTGGACGGTTGGCTAAAGGTGCTTGTTATCGGTTATGGACAGAGCAAGAGCATGTTTATTTGCCGAAACAGAGTACACCCGAGCTGCTTGAGGCAGATCTTGCTGCCCTTGCCCTTGAGCTAGCCATTTGGGGAATAAAAGATCCGCTGGAGCTTAATTGGTTGACGCCGCCGCCTGCAGCTGCTTATGAGCAAGCGGTTGCTTTGCTGAAAGAACTAAACGCAATAGACGGTGACRGTAAACCAACAGCCGCGGGAGTGAAAATGGCACAGTTAGGTTTGCATCCGCGGCTCGGTTCCATGATTTTGCAGGCTTCAGAGCTAGGTTCTGCACGACTCGCATGTGATGCAGCAGCTTTGCTAAGCGAACGTGATTTACTTCCACAGGAGCGCAATGTAGATGTGCAGTTACGGTTGGATTTGTTATATCAGCAGTCCGGAAAAGATGGCAAACTGCTGATGGGCGGCAGCTCCGAGCATCCCAGCAGAGGCGCAGTACGGCGAATTATCGCGCAAGCGGATCAATGGGAGCGGAAATTGTCAGCGCAAACCGCTGCCGAGACAGCTTCTGAGAAGAAAGCTCAGCACAAGTCGCCTATTCCGATTGGCATTTTGCTGGCATTTGCGTATCCGGACCGAATCGCTCAAAGGCGCAGCGATGGCCGATACTTATTAGCTAACGGCAGAGGAGCTGTATTGCCTGAACTTCAGCCGCTATCGCGTTCAGCTTATCTTGCTGCTTGCGAGCTCGATGATACAGGCTCCGAAAGCCGGATACGGTTAGCGGCTGAACTTCATCTAAGCGATATCGAGCATTATCTAAGTGGCTATATAACAGCTGAAGAGGTCGTAGAGTGGGATGCTGCTGCACAAGCTGTTCGTGCAAGGAAACGATTGCGACTTGGCAGTATTGTGA
>NZ_JBFRDK010000248.1:0-6850 GCF_052113545.1 Paenibacillus sp. TAF43_2 | reverse complement strand
GCGGATGGAACGGATATCGCTGCTCATGATGCTGATATGATCAATTGCGAGCTGCAGCCGCTGCTCTTTCTTAGAGATAATATCGCAGTGATGATGCTGCGGCAGCAGCACGGATGATCCAAGTGTACGATATACACGATTATTGATCGAAGCGATTTCCGCAATTTGCAGCGATTCTATCGATGGATGGACAATCGCTCCGCCTAAGCTTTTGTTATACGCTGTGCTTCCCGAAGGGGTCGAAATGACAATGCCGTCACCGCGGAACATTTCAAACATCTCATCATTTATATTGATTTGGGCGACCAGCGTTCCGTCAACGCCTTTTAGTGTGAATTCATTTAATGATAAGTAATGGCGGGTCTCGCTTGGTGTCTCAACTTCAATCTCGGCAAGCGGATATCTAACGATTCGTGGTGTTTCCTCTGCCATCATTGCGACAAGGTCTTCAAGCTCGTCTGCCTTCCAGTCGGCATAAAATCCAAGATGGCCGGTGTGAATGCCGACAAATGCAACATTCGTAATTTGATCTACATATTTATGAAAAGCGAGGAGCAGTGTACCGTCGCCTCCGATGGAAATAACGATTTCCGGTGATTCATCATTCCGAGTGAAGCCTCGCTCCCCGGCTAGCTTATGAAATTTTTCTGCTAACGATTTAGATAGATCATCGCCTCGATCAATTACCGCATACTTCAAAAGTAAATCTCCTTCCGATCTCCATAGTACTTAAGATGATAAAGGAAATTGTGTTTAAATTCAATGAGCGGCTCTAATCATGGCCCGAGCCAACCCCATAACAAGTAAACGAGAGACATTGCAATTAAACCATGAACCATTCTAGCTATAAAAAAAGGACGATAGCGCAAATCTGTTTTGCTGAGCAGGCTTGCTACTTGGGCATGGACTGATAAGCCGCCCCAAGAGAGCACCCAAGCAGCGATTGCAGCTTGATGCATGAGTCCAGTACCAGCTGTACCTGCCGAACGAGAGCCTAATGTGACCTCGAACAATCCGAATATCCCAGCGTCTGCAAGCGGCTTAGGCAGGCCGATTAAACCAAACAAAAATAGTAGAGCTTCAGCCATCGCCTCAATGATGCCTGCATGCGTCAGCATCTCCATTACGACGGAGAAAAAAACGACGAGTCCGCCAACGACGATCATAAGCCGCAGCGCCGACTGGATAGAATCCTGCAGCAGCCGTCCTAGTCCGCGCCCATCCAGCAATCGTGCCTCATGCATCGCCTTGAGTGCTTCGGAGATGCGAGAGGGACGTCGTTTTCTGACCCCCTCCCTTGTATTCTCCGTTTTTTTGGTTCCAGATGAAGGGGCATGTCTATCGTGAAAGCGCATGAGAAGACCGATAAGAAGGCCGCCTCCGTAATGGGCAGCAGCGAGTATAGGAGCAATCGCTACATTTTGGAAGAAACCAACGGACACGGCACCAATTAGGAAAATAGGATCAGAAGTAGTCGTAAAGGCAACAAGCCGCTCACCCTCTGCTCGGTTGACGAGCCGCTGCTCAAAGAGCTGTGCTGTAAGTTTTGCGCCTACCGGATAACCGGAAATGTAACCCATCGTCACGACAAAACCTCCGATGCCGGGAAGCCGAAATATAGGTCTCATGAGCGGATCAAGCAGCTTGCCGAAAAAATGTACAATACCGAAGCCGAGCAGCAATTCCGATATGACGAAGAAAGGGAACAACGCTGGAAAAAGCACCTCCCACCAAATAGAAAGCCCGCGGAGCGAGGAGTGAAGGGTTTCTGTAGGAAAGACAGTCATTAAAAGCACGATTATAATTGCGCCAAGCGCGGTTATAGATAAGGGATGAATGATCGTTCGCAGCAGATAGACCGCCTCCTCAACTAATTAGAAAGGGGAGCCGAGCAGATGCCATAAGATGCTGTACAACCCCTCCTAAACGTATATGTGGGAATAAGGATATCCATCACTGGATATGCTTTAAAAATAAATAAGTTTGACAAAGAAAACGCTTGCAAAACGCTGGATTCCTATTTTTTTTATGGTACAATGGAATTACCTTTGAAACGGTTGGAGTGATGGGTATGAGTATAATCGCTGGCATCTTGGTCTGTGCTTTCGTCTATGTCATTCGAGAATCTCTTACAGCACCAGGGGAAGAGGACTATGAAGGTTGATGGGTAATACGCACTATATGATGAGCCCCGGATAAGCATCCCGCGGGCTTTTTTTTGTTAAGTCCGTACTTTTATTTGTGATATAATACTAAATACCTACACAATGGAGATGAATTTGACGATGAATAGGAATATAAGCCTTTATGAGGCTTTAGGCGGATCTGAGACTTTAAGGCTGATTGTTAACTCTTTTTATCCTAAGGTACAAGCCCATCCGTTAATTGGGCCTTTGTTCCCGCAAGATATTGATCCTGTTATAGAAAAACAATATTTATTTTTGACGCAATTTTTTGGCGGACCTTCTTTATATTCTGATGAATATGGACATCCAATGATGAGAGCAAGACATATGCATTTTCCTATAACCCCTGAACATGCTGGCGCATGGCTTGACTGCATGCAAAGAGCATTGCAAGAGGTTGGCATAAATGACGAGCTGCAAGAGATCGTTATCAACAGACTATCCGGACCTGCACACCACTTTGTAAACACATCTGAAGAGGAGACGTGATTGTATGGAACCGCTCTACCTATCCAAAATCATATGCATTTGCTGTGAAAAGACTTTTATGACTTCGCGTGTTAGACCAAGCTTCAAAAGAGCAGCTAGAATGGACTCTGACTTTTGCGGATATTATAAAACGGACGTAAACCCTGATTTTTATGTTGTACGGGTTTGTCCTAATTGCGGCTTTGCCTCAACTGAGAACGGGATGGAGCGGTTGAATGATCGGCAAAAAAAGAACTATCATGATGCAATCGGAATGCATTGGAACAATCAAGATTATGGCGGGGAGCGCGATCTGAAGAAGGCGATGGCCAGCTACAAGCTAGCGCTTTTATCAGCCCAAGCCATTGACGAGAAGGACCGCGTGCTTGCTGGTATTTTGCATCACATTGCTTGGCTGTATCGTTATGAAGACAATCAGAAAGACGAGAAACGGTTTCTTACGTTTGCGCTTCAAGCCTATATTCGTGTATATGAGGCAGAGGGTGTTGCGCTTAACAATGCGAAGCTAATGTTTTTAATAGGGGAGCTGAATCGTCGTATCGGACAATTAAACGATGCTGTACGTTGGTTTTCCCGCGTGGTGAATGATAAAAAAATCGTGGATGCTGCAATGATTCGTGCGAGCCGCGAACAGTGGCAGCTTATACGCGAGGAGATGGAAGCCAGATCAAAACATGCATCCGGCAACACTTCTCCTGACGACGGAACAGATTTATTGAAGCAGTCGGTTTCTTCTTCCGCTTAGCGGAGCGCCTTTTTTAGAACACGGTTTGTCAGCAAATAATCGCGGTCTGCATCAACAATAGTCACTTTATTATGGCAGCAAGGGAAAACGAGCAATCGTTTCGTACCATCCTGTATGTCTTGGAGCTCTTCTGGTTTTACTGGAAGCAGCACGTTTTCTGCATGGCAGAAGGGACAGCTCGATACATAAAGGTCGCCCATAATAATGTCATAAGGCCAGGCTTTTTCGAACGGAATCATGATTTGTTTTCGCTCTCAGGTGCAGCGTTAGGCTTAGCAAGCTCGGCGAGCTTTTGCAATAATATATGGCGCGGCATATGCATTAAGTGCTCTATTGGGACGCCAAGCTGCTCGGAAAGCTTAACAGCTGTATCAGCAGAAATCTGCAACGGTTTAGACATGGTGTAATTCCTCCAATCTGGATATAATTAAGTTATACACTGCCGAGAAGGTTTGCGCAAATAAAAACGCGGCCGCATCTTGGCTTTTTTTATGGAAGAGAGGATGAGAGCAATGAATAAGGGATATCCGCAAAGCTGGGATTTGGAAGTTTTTTATGAAGGCGGCTCAAGCTCAGCAGCGTTCTTGCAGGAGCTGAAGGGCATAGGTGAGGACATTGAGAAGCTCGATGCCGCACTTTTAACGGGAGCAAGCATTGGAGCTTCTGACATTGCGACGATGACGGAGCTTCTGCAAAGCATCATCATTAGGCTGCGTGAAACAGAGTCGTKTGTTTCTTGCTTGCTCGCTCAGAATATGCGGGACACAGCTGCGAACTCGCAAAGCGATCGCGTAAAGACGCTTGCTGCGAAGTTTCTAGGGGTGCTTACCCGCTTTGACAACGTACTGCGTGGGCTTGATGACAGTGAATGGGAAAAGCTGCTTACGCATCCACAACTCGCTGAGGTAGCGTTTAGCTTGACTGAGCGCCGCGAGCTTGCGAAGCAGAAAATGGCTCCCGAGCTGGAAGCGCTGGCTGGAGATTTAGCGGTAGACGGTTACCATGGCTGGGGCGATTATTACAACGTCATTGTATCCAGAGCGAAATTTAACGATGTAGGAAAAGACGGGGAGAAAAAAGTTTTATCCGCTGGTCAAATGCACAACCGCTTATCCGATGGAGACCGCGAAGTTCGGAAGGCGGCATTCACAGAGTGGGAGCGGGAATGGGCAGAGCAGGCGGATTTATGTGCAGAGACGTTAAACCGAATTTCAGGCTTTCGTTTAAAGCTGTACGACAAGCGCGGCTGGGATTCGGTGCTGCAGGAGCCGCTGCAAATGAACCGGATGAGCGAAGCTACACTGCAAGCGATGTGGTCTGCAATCCAAGAGAGCAAACATGTACTCGTTCGTTATTTAGATCGTAAAGCGAAGCTGCTCGGTGTGGAGAAGCTGGACTGGCATGATGTAGAAGCGCCAATCGGAGCTGCGACAAAAACAATTCCTTATGACGAAGCAGCAGCTTTTATTATCGAGCAGTTCAGGACGTTTAGTCCCGATCTGGCGGAATTCTCGAAGCTTGCGTTCAAAGATGGCTGGATTGAGGCTGAGGATCGCCCAGGGAAGCGTCCAGGCGGCTTCTGCACTGCTTTTCCAAAGAGCGGTCAAACTCGTGTATTTATGACGTATTCAGGTACGGCTTCGAATATTTCGACGCTGGCGCATGAGCTGGGTCATGCTTACCACCAGCATGTCATGAACGATCTGCCAGCGTTGTCGCAAGAATATGCGATGAATGTAGCTGAGACCGCTTCGACGTTTGCGGAGCTGATTGTTTCGGATCAAGCACTTAAAACAGCAACGGAGGACGAGGAGAAGCTTGGATTGCTTGAAGATAAAATTCAGCGGTCTGTTGCATTTTTTATGAACATTCATGCACGCTTTTTATTCGAAACTCGTTTCTATGCGCGTCGCAGCGAAGGTTTAGTATCCGTTGAAGAGCTTAATTCCTTAATGGAAGATGCACAGCGGGAAGCTTATTGCGATACGCTAGGTGAGGTGCATCCTCATTTCTGGGCATCGAAGCTGCATTTTTACTTAACGGATGTTCCTTTCTACAACTTCCCTTATACCTTCGGCTATCTATTCAGCGCGGGTATTTATGCAAGGGCACTGAAGGAAGGCTCAGATTTCAAAGACAAGTATGTTGCATTGCTTCGTGACACTGGCCGCATGACCGTAGAGCAGCTTGCTAAAGAGCATCTTGGCGTAAATGTGGAAGAGATGGACTTCTGGCGCGAGGCGGTTGCATTGACAGCTGTTGATGTAGATCAGTTCATCGAAATGACAAACGAGTAAAGCGCTTCTTCAGAAGTGCTGTAATAGCAAAAGCATTAGCCGTAGGCATGGGAAACCATTGGTCTACGGCTATTTTTTATGTGAAATGGGGATGGATAGTATTCTAGCTACTGCAAATAACTCTGCAAAAACAGGAGTGCATTTCTCTGATTTGCGGGAAGCGAGGCAGATTATATTATAATAAGACTATGTTCGATTATAGAGAAGCACAGAGAGGCGGAATGGAATTGAAAGAGCAAGCAAACAAAAAAGTTGTCGGATTTATTGGAACGGGCATTATGGGCGCAAGCATGGCGGGCCATTTGCTTGATCACGGATATGAAGTGAATGTGTTTAACCGAACGAAATCAAGAGCAGACCTCTTGGTATCAAAAGAGGCTGTTTGGCAGGATTCGCCGAAGTTGGTTGCGGAGCAATCGGATATTATTATTACGATGCTAGGTTATCCGGCCGATGTGGAAGAGGTTTATTTTGGAGCCGATGGTTTATTGCAAAATGCTAGGTCCAATGCGGTGCTTATTGATATGACTACCTCAAGCCCTGCGCTTGCCAAACGCATTGAAGCAGAGGCTGGCACCAGAGGGCTTATGGCGCTGGATGCCCCTGTCTCTGGCGGCGATGTAGGCGCGAGGGAGGCTAGACTGTCGATTATGGTTGGAGGCTCGGAGCAAGCCTATGATGCGATATTGCCATTGTTCATGCTCATAGGTAAAAACATCGTTCATCAAGGTGAGGCAGGGGCGGGTCAATTCACTAAGATGTGTAATCAAATCGCGATTGCATCCAATATGATTGGCGTGAGCGAAGCTCTTGCCTATGCCAAAAAAGCGGGGCTCGAACCTAGCAAAGTATTGAAAAGCATTGAAGCCGGCGCTGCGGGAAGCTGGTCCTTATCCAATTTAGGACCTCGCATTATCAACGGAGATTTTGCTCCGGGCTTTTACGTAAAACATTTCGTGAAAGATATTAAAATCGCCATCGAGTCAGCTGATGAGATGGGTCTTCCTTTGCCAGGATTAGCATTAGCACGATCTTTATATGAGCAACTTATTTCACTTGGTGAAGAAAATAGCGGAACACAAGCGTTATATAAAGTTATTTTTAACGAGTAGGACAACCATATATTGTACCTG
>NZ_JBFRDK010000247.1:0-6928 GCF_052113545.1 Paenibacillus sp. TAF43_2 | reverse complement strand
GTAGAAGAGTGTATACGGATTTGCTACAATATGCTGTGGCTGGAATTGAAAAGCAGCAAAATCACGAAAGCTTGCACGCTTATCAGAAGAATTATCATCATTATCATCTGTTAAAGTTATGTAAGGTAAAGCAGCTAACTCGTTCAGTTTATTTTTCACAAATGTAACATTTGTCATAGCTGTAGGTCTAGGAAGGTTTTCTATGCTAATTTCATCCTTCATGAACATCTCAGTGCTTTGGTTATATGCTCCGGGCTCTCGTCTAGCAAAAAGTATGTTTTTCCCGTTGGATGTAACCACTACACCAAACCATTCAGTTTTTTCTCTGATTATCCCTACAGGAATAGCACACTTTGAACTACCAAGACAATAATCTATGATAGGAATAATAGATGATTTTCCTCGTTGGCTATCACCAGTAATTACATTAATTTTATTGAGTTTAAATTCAATTATTCTTTCCTTTTTACTCGAATCACGTGGCCACAAAACAATGCAGTTAATTTTAAAATCCATTATTTAATACCTCACTTTTATTAATGCACATAGTTCATTGAAATCTATAGTGGAAAACCAATATCCCAATCTCTTTGCTGTTGCTAATATGTCCTTGATATCACTATTTCCGTTATTTTGAGGTACATTCATTCGTATAGGCAAATATTCATGTCTTACGTGATCATAAAATATTAACTTTGCAGAAAAGCAAATGTTTAAGGACTTTAAAGTCAATGAAGCCATACTTTCCATCCTCTCTTGCATTCCTAAAAAAAGAGTCTTATCCTCATTTAATGAATTGAATAAGCCTCCTTTAAAATTTCTTCTGTATGCTTTTTTCACGAAATCTTCATTAAATATTAAAGGCAGGACCAGCATTGAAACAGCTAGATCAGGACCTCTATTTTCTTCCAAAGTCTTATAATATTCTACCGAAAATGTCCATAAAGCTAGTGCACCTATTGCTACATTTTGAACCACTTCATATTCATGAATGTTTTCCATTTTAGTCTCCATTATTTAAAATTATTTTATAATCAGGATGCCAACCGATTTTCAGTTTATTAGCAAGCCTATGATAACTTCCTCTCGTTAAGTAATACTGTTCAGTTTGCTGCCCAGCAAGTGGCTCTCTATGATCCAGTGTCTGCACCAAGGTTTTTAAACCCAAATCTTCTCCAAGTATATTTACATCATCACAATTCACTTGTTCTCTTTTATATTTCCTTTTATATTCTGCAAATATTAATTTCCATCTATCTAATAAATTTTGGTCGAACTTATCAATCTCGTCTTTTGTAATTTCCCCTCGGATACTTAAACGCGTACGCTCAGTGATGCTCCTTAGGTAATCATCAATAGCATCTATAAGCAAATCATCGTCTTTTTCAAGTGCTAATAGGTATAACTGACTGACAAATAATTTGTTATATTGATTTTGATGATCATCTACTTCTATAGGTATTAAGTTTTTGGTTGTTTCGTTAAAGGCTTGAGATTTATATCTTGAAAGTAATCGTTGATAATAGACTGCAAATATGTCCCTACTTAACCAAGCTGGTTTATCATTTCTCCAACAATTCATTGCACAATAATGCACCCAGCCTAGTAAAGAATTGTATATTTCTTCAAAAGGCATTTCTTCTGGAATTAATAGCAAAGATTTTACTTCCATTTCAAGTTGGTCACCGTAACTTCCTGAGTGCCCATCACACAGTACAATTTTCTTAATGAGCGCTGCTAGAATGTAATCACTATAAAGACAAACTTTATTAGCAAGTTCTACTATAGAAGATGGAACTCCTTGAGCGATATCCCTGATAGCAACTATGCATTCTTCTGCCTCTTCTTGTGTTTGGGCTGCAGATAATCTAACTACTAATCCATCATCAACGTTTTTATTTGTAACCAAATGGAATTCAGTAAGGTTTACATCAACTTCATGTTCCATAATTGCTTTTAGCCATATATTTAATGTATTCCACAAATCTTTACTATGATTTCCAAAAGGAATATTACTAGATATGGAATGCTTGTCTTGTTCACGCACGCTATTTCCCATACCGTATTTTGCCTTTAGTACGACATCATCTTCAGTTTCTATTCCAACAAGCGACCCGGTTTTGCTCTTTGACAACCAGTATAAAGCTCTTTCCGGCTGAAATAAATATCCAGCCATACTTCCAGGTGCTATATGTTTTTTTGAAGTTGTAATACCAATCACTCCTAATAAGTTAGTGAGTTATGTGTCTTTAGACTCACGAAGGTCTTGAGAACCATATTTATAAAGTATTTCGTCGAATTACAGTATTTCCCTTCCGAACATCTGTTTTGTTAGCTAATAAACTTTGCTCCCGACGCAAAGCAAAAAAATTAAATCTACATTATACTCCTGATACCTATGTATGATAGGTAGTCCTCTCAGAAGACTGATCATGCATAAATCGGACAAAACACAATGTGTTCGGTTCTTTCTTTTCCCAAATCCCATTTCATGATGAGCCACAATGAACCTTCTACACAATGAAAATCGCTTCTGTCCCAATCCCTCAGGGAATAGCAAAACAGCTACACGATACAACAGCTTTTTGAACAGTTCCCCAAAACCACAGAACTATTGGACGTTACCTAACAGCAATTAAAGACGATAAAGGCATTGGTGTAAGCAAAACACGCCTAATTACAGCAATGCTCAAGCTTACAAAAACGCTCACAGTACCCAACGACGAAACGTGCACAATCCGAAGCCCCAAAAATTTGTATTCCCTGCTTACGCCAAAACTTAGCCATAAGACCAAAAAACATTTCGTCTGCCAGTTCTTGAACACCAAAATCACCTGTTTACCGACTACGATGATGTGATAACAATAGACATAATGAACGTACTAGCAATCGATCGAAATAAAGCTTATGATTTACTGCGTTCTGGACAAATTGGATGCCAAAAACCTGTATTGAAGAGTATGTGCTATTAAAAGTATAGTAAACTGAATAGCCTGACTTTCAGACAGGGGCAATTATATTCCTGTTTTTTTCATTTTTAAAACATCATATTGGAGGTCAATACACATGAAAGGTAATTTACTAAAACACAATAAATTCTGGTATATCATTGTCAAAACAAAGTGTCTGGAAGGCGGAAGCAGATATACATCAATACCAAGTGCGAAAAATAATCGGATGCCGAGAAATCTCTACGAGAAACGCTTACGAAGATCGAAAACAATATCTTTGTTCTTCCGCAACGATTTACATTTAACGATACTATGCTCGACTGGCTTCATAGCATCATTAAAAGTAAGGTCGAGGAGTCTACTTGGGAAGGTTATGAAAGAATTGCAACCGATTCATCTGTAAAAATACTATGGAACCAAACATCAGGACGATCAAGAAACAGGCAAGAAAAGATTGTCTGCTAAAACTTTACGAAGGCATCAAGCTAACATTATGAGTGCTTTGGATTTTGCAGTAAGAATGAAATTAATACCATTTAAACCCGCTGATCGAATTTTGCTTTAAAAGAAGTACAACGCCAGCTATTACACTATCGAACAGCTTGAGAAGCTATTCGAGGTATGCCTTGGTACACCGATAGAATCGACAGTTTACATTGCAGCCCATTATGGGATGCGCCGTTCCGAAGTGCTTGGATTGAAGTAGGATTGCATCAATTTCGAGGAAAAAACCATTTCAATTAAAGAAGTTCGCTTGAAGAACGGCAAAAAGGTTGTCGTGAAGAAACCAAAGAGCGAAGCAGCCAACGGACTTTACCTTTGATGGAGAAGGTCGAGGATTATTTAAATATTCTAAAGAGGCAACGAAAGAAAGACAACTGCGATTTCACAATGATTATATAGATAGCTATCTTGTTTGCTGCTGGCCTTATGGAAAACCCATAATACGGAATACCTAACATCAGATTCCGCAATCTCCGGATCTTAACAGTCAGCTACTTGATTAAACATGACGTAAATCTAAAAGAAAATCAAGTATGGTTGGGGCATTCTAACATCAACTTAACGACGGATACCTACATGCATATTGATATAGAGACGAAAAAAAATACAACACAGAATATTAACGATCTATTTGCTAAAAAAGAAAAGGACATAGCTCAATGAAATATACCGTTTGGCGGAGATTAAACGATGCCGAAATAACTTCTGTCCTGCTGGACATTGCAAGAGCCTACCCAAAGCTTGCTTTAGAGTATAGCAGCAAAAATACTTTACCTTGCCGAAAAGAAGTCATTAAAGCCGAAATCCAGCGTCTGAGAAAGCAGCGTGACGTTATTCTCGAACTTATCGTTCAGAACAATAATGCGTCATGATAAAACCAATACAAAAATGGTGCCGAACGTATCGGAAAACCCGAATAAAAGTGAAAATAAGCTTCGTTAGAAAAATGTTAGCAAAGTCGCACCAAGAACGAAAAAGGCTTCAGCCCAATGAGCTGAAACCCTTGAATTCCTTGAGTAAGTTGTTCCGATGACGGTAATCGAACCCACACAGTGGTCATCCACCGCAGGATTTTAAGTCCTGTGCGTCTGCCAGTTCCGCCAAATGCTTGATATTACTGACTTTTTCATCACTTGCCGTTTGTAGATGCACAGAACCGGTGGCTTATTACTAAGTGATATAAGGAAATAAATTCATAGAGTTCTGTATACTTATAGTACCTAATTCAAAACTTATACGCAAGTCGGTCATATAAACCACTTTCAGAAAGTTGCCGCTTTATCGGAACAATCCGATCCCTTATTACTTTAATTCACACTAATAGCAATTCTGCCTACATCTAAAACAGCTTCAACAAAGCAAGTTCATATATTAAGCATGAACTTCTGTAGAATTTCTAGGTCTAAATTCAATATTTAATTTTTCTTTTAAATATTGTTTTAAAACAAACACTTCAATTTTATGTGGGTTTCTCGGTTCATCCAAGAAATATTTAGTATACTCTCCCTGTTGAGTAGGAGCTGAAATAACCATTTTTCTCTTTTCTCTATTAATATCTTCGATAATATCTCCATGTTTTATATCTGTATCCCAACAGATAATGCTATGTAAATTGACAAAAGAATGATTAARGTTATTTTTCAGGAAGTTTTTGAACTCAACGTAAAAAAGTTTTGATTGATGAATTGGTGTTGTATGGTCGCCTTTTACTATTACATCTATTCCTGCGTGAGTATCATAATCTAAGATTTGAAATGGGAAAATGCTTGGATTTATGGTTGTCAGTTGAATCGTTAAGGCAAATACACCACTTTCTCTTTCTGGTTGAACTAAAGTACGACCTTCATAAATTGCAATATTAGACTTATTAATCTTATGTTTACGCCAATCAAAGTCTTTTTTCTCTTTTTCTGTTGTTCGATAACCATCAGCCTCTTCTTCTAGCCATTCAAGCTGTCTCCAATCATCACTTTCAATAATTTTTGAATACATTTCTTCATAAACAACTTGTTTGATGTCGTTTAATATTTCTTGAGGTGTGTTATCTACTGACCCTCTGTTTGCTGTGAGCCTTAGATCCTGACAGTTAAAGAATGCATGAAATTTAGTATATTCAGATCCTTTATACGTGATCCATTCGTTTTTTCTCTGAATCGGTATATAATCTTTACATAACCAAATTCCATATCTCTCTTGAACGGTATATGAACCAATAGGTGCTGTGTAACCTCTTCTTCTAAGCATGTTATTATAGCTCTGTTTAACCTTGTTTCCCTCAATATAAAATACAGCCTCATATTTAATTTCGGGGAAATTCTTAAGCTCCCCTACTTTAACGATTTTTTTGCAGTAATATTCGGGAGCATTGATTGTATATTCATCAAATAATTTGTTTACATCATGATTTTCCGATGGAAAAACATGACCGAAAGATAATTCTTCATATTCCGAAACATTTAAACCTTTCAAATAAAGTTTAGTATTATTAAGCTCATTCTTATCAAAATATTGTTCAATTGAACCAAATTTGGTGTACCAATTAATATAATCTTTTAGTATCTCATGAGTGAATTTATCTCTTCGATTGTTATTATACCCCCTAATAATAACTTCTGTTCCATAATCACTAACATCTAGAACCTCTTTGGTAACATGAACAATTGGGATCTGTCTATCATACAAAGTTCTGTATGGCTCAATTACTCTAGCAATATATTTATCTTTTCCCTTTCTAGTGATTACTTCTATGCTCTTACTGTTTAAATATACTTTTGTTCCATGTCCCTTTTCTCCAATGGAATCATTATCTCCTCGTCTTAAGGAGTTCCCCAAATCAAAAAATGATTGTAAGCCTTCTATATCCATTCCTCTACCGTTATCTTTTATTATAATTTGTAAGATATTCTCCCCATATTCTCGAATCACTTGGAAGGAAATCCAAATTTTATTTGCTTTTGCATCAAAAGAATTACTAATAGCCTCTCTAACCAATTCAAGCGGATTAGAGAAGTCGTTTGCGATTTCAATAAACTCCTGTGTTTCATCGACCTTGGGTCTTATTGTAAACTCAATAGCTCCAATAGCTTCATTTGATTGATCCATAAAAAATTTTTCTCCCCTTTAATTTCTCACACTCTTATTACCATAATAAACCAACCAATTTCACAAGTCATTATTATTATTGAGAACTTTCGCTTGAGAGAATAACCTACGCTCGTTGTAGTCACTTGTTACATTCCATTAATCTCCTACAAATATGCTTGTGGATCGTCTACACTAAGTTAGACAGAAAAAATAAGGACTAGTAGAATGAAGAGAACAGATAAGGAGCGAATCTATTATGCCAAAAGCAAGACGTACATTTACTGCAGAGTTTAAGAAGCAGATGATCCAGCTTTATGAGAGTGGAAAATCAAGAGCAAACATCATCAAGGAATATGATCTGAGTGCTTCTGCCTTTGATCGTTGGATTG
>NZ_JBFRDK010000246.1:0-6972 GCF_052113545.1 Paenibacillus sp. TAF43_2 | reverse complement strand
TTATTTTGCTTTTCCAAATTCTTTGGGGCAGCGATGGGAATGGCTTCATTTACAGCGAACAGCTTAAATCGCTGCATTTTGCAGCTAATCAAGTTGTGGCAGGCGGTATTGCTCGTGCAGGAGCGGCGGCAGCGGTAGCACTCATTCTGATGAGCGTTCCGATTACGCTGTTCGTTTTCTCGCAAAGCCGTATTATTGAAACGATGGCGACTTCAGGAATGAAAGATTAAAAGGGGGGAATGCACTTGTCAGCGAAAAAATGGTTTCTCGTCATCGCGGCGGCTTCCCTATTGTTTATTACCGCAGCGCCTCTACCTGCGTCTGCGGCGTCGACGCCATATGAGAGCTACAACTATAACTATTGGGAAGAAGCAGTTCCAGCACCGGCGGCTTATGTACCCAAACTCTCCATATCCGGAGCTGATATCGGCATCGGTGACTTTTTAGAGCCAAAGGATATGGTCGTGTCTGCAAGCCGGMTCATATACATTGTGGACAGCGGCAATGGCCGAATCGTTATTTTAGATGATCAGTGGAAAGTGAAAAGCATCATTAACGAGTACGAGAAGGACGGAGAAAAGATCGGTTTTAAAAATCCGTCGGGACTATTCGTTGATGAGGAGGAGCAGCTTTATGTTGCGGATACGGACAACGGGCGAGTTGTCGTGTTGTCGAGCGACGGTGAATTGCTTCGAACAATCGAGCAGCCCAAATCTGATGTTTTGGCAAGTGATTTTAAATTTATTCCGTTAAAGGTAACGGTAGATAAAGCCAAACGGGTTTATGTCGTAGCGCAAGGCATCTACGAAGGCATCATGCAGTTTGATGAGAAAGGCCAGTTTATCGGATATGTAGGGACAAACAAAGTGCAGCGGGACTATACGGAAGTCATATGGCGCTTGCTTTCAACCAAAGCACAGAAAGCGCAAATGGTGCTGTTTATACCAACCGAGTTTTCGAATATCGATATCGATGCCAAAGGATTTGTATATGCAACGAACATCGATCCTGACTCCAAGGAACCAGTAAAAAGACTTAATCCATCAGGTGAGGATGTGCTGAAGCGCTTCGGTTACTTCGATGTGTTAGGGGATATTTTGTTCAGGCGCGCTGTGGGTCCTTCCAAGCTGATTGATGTGAAGGTACTCGAAAACGGAATGTACAGCGTGCTCGACGGAAACCAAGGCAAAGTATTTACCTACAATGACGAAGGCGATTTGCTCTATGTGTATGGCGGTAAGGGAAATCAGATCGGTACGTTTAAAATACCGGTCGCCGTCGAGCATTTGGGTGAAAAGCAACTGGTGCTTGATCGTGGGAAAAGCAATATCGTCGTATTTGAGCCAACGAAATTTGGTGCCAGTGTAAACGAGGCTGTGAAGCTGCATTACACCGGTGAGGATAAGCTGGCGGTACCGATTTGGCAAGAAGTGCTTCGGTTAAACAGCAACTACGATATTGCGTATATAGGCATTGGCAAATCGTTGCTGATGGAGCGGAAGAACGGAGAAGCGCTCGAGTATTTCAAGCTGGGCATGGACCGCGATAGTTATTCCGTAGCTTACAAAAGGTACCGCAGGGAAGTAATGAAGGAACATTCAGGAACCTTTCTAACAATGCTGATCGTCCTAGCAGCTGCATGGCTTGCGTTCAAGCTGGTAAGCTCTCGAATGAAAAAGAGGAAGCTTGCGATGTCGGACTTTGCATCGCAAACCGCTAAGGAGGGCAGATCGCTATGAAGCAGGATTTCATCAAGTTTCCGCTGCATTTAATCGTTCATCCTTTTGACGGCTTCTGGGATATGAAGTATGACGGCAAAGGAAAAGTAAAGGTCGCATTAGCTATTTTGCTGCTTGTCATCGTTTCTGTTATTTTACAAAATCAGTTTGCAGGTTTCCTTGTGAACTATAATGATCCACGTCATTTGAACAGCTTGACTCAGCTCGTTACGATTGTATTTCCTTTCTTCCTTTGGTGTATATCCAATTGGGCGATTACAACCTTAATGGATGGCGAAGGTAAATTCAAAGAAATTGTTATGGCGACGGGTTATGCGCTTGTTCCTATGGTCATTCTTTATGTGCCCATGACCATTGCGAGTCGGTTTATGGTACAGGAAGAAACAGCTTTTTATTATTTAGTCATGTCTATATCCACCATTTGGTTTCTAGCGCTTCTATTTGTCGGTACGATGACGGTTCATCAATATACGGCGTTTAAAACGATTATTACGATGCTGCTGACGGTAATCGTAWTGGGCATTATCGTATTTCTTGGGACGCTCGTGCTGAGTATGATGCAGCAAATTATCGATTTTATTATCAATATCTATCGTGAAATCATTTTCCGTACGTAAAGGAGGCCGCACCCGTGAAAAATCGTAAAAAGCTGGTTGCGGTGCTGGCCTGTACCGCAGCAATTTGTATCTTGGTCTGCTCCGTATTGCTATTCACCAGTCGTGGAGCTAAAGCCGTTAAAGCAGCCGCTTATATGAAAATGACAACTGAGCTGGAAGCTGGAGCCGCAATTAAGGCAATGCCTGATTCTTCAAAAGGTGTGCCAGGCATGCAGCTTGTAGCGGAAAATTCCGAATTATCGTTATACTACAGCGCCGAAACGACAGAGGTCGCTGTGAGGGATAAACGGCAAGGCCAAATCTGGTACAGCAATCCGCCCAATCGGAGTGAGGATGCTATCGCATCGGGCTTCGAGAAGGAAATATTGTCTTCTCAGTTGACGGTACTGTTCCGGGATGCAATTGGTACGCTGGATACGTTCACCAACTTCACGGAAAGTATCGCAAATAAGCAGTTTACAGCTGAGAGCATTGAGAACGGCATTCGTATCACCTATACGATTGGCGATACGTCAATCGGCGTGGATGCCTTGCCAAGGTATATAAGCAAAGTGCGATTGGAAGAGAAGGTGCTATCCAAGCTGGATGCGCCGACGGCCAAATATGTGGGACTGCGCTATTATCCGAAAGCGGACAATAAGGAAGTATTAGAGAGACTAGATGCGCAGGTTTCCAAGCCGCTTGTATTGAGCAAAATGACGGCGGCATTCGTCAAGGCTGGTTATTCCGATGAGGATCTTGCTTTCGACAATGAGGAAAATGGCGTTGCAGGTGGCGGCGAATCGAGCAAACCAAACTTCGTTATTCCTTTGGAATACCGCATTGATGGCGGTTCACTGGTTGCATCCGTTCCAGTCAATCAGGTCAAAGAAAGCGGAGGCTATCAAATCCGCAGCATCGAGATGCTTAATTTCTTTGGCGCTGCAGATAAGGACAATGAAGGATACATGTTCGTGCCGGATGGAACAGGTAGCTTGATCCATCTTAACAACGGCAAGGTAAAGGAAGAGCAATACGTACAAAGAGTATATGGCCTTGATCCGAATGATAATAGCTACCGCCGCGGTCAAGTAAGCGAGAGTGCTAGAATGCCGGTATTTGGGATGAAGGCGGGAAGCGCAGCATGGTTTGCGGTGATTGAAGAAGGTGATGCTGTTGCCAGCATCGCTGCTGATATCAGCGGTAAAAAAAATTCCTACAATTATATTCACAGCAGCTACTCATTGCGCGGAGAGGATGAGCTTGAGCTTTACACAGGCTCAAAGATTCAAGAAATCCAGCTGTTGAGTGAAGAGATTTATAAAGGCGACATTCAAATTCGGTACAGCTTTCTCTCTGGCGATAAGGCGAGCTATTCAGGAATGGCTGAGCTTTATCGTGACAGGCTTGTAGCTGAAAACAAGCTTCAGCCATTAAAAGATGATGAAAAGCTTCCATTTTATTTGGATATTCTAGGAACGGTCGACAAGCGGAAATCATTCCTTGGTGTACCGTACAGCTCCGTCGTTTCCATGACTTCCTTTGAGCAAGCCTCACAAATGGCTGAACAACTGAAGTCAGATGGGATTGATCGATTGCTCATGCGTTACACAGGCTGGTTCGGAAACGGCGTCAATCATCAGACACCAGTAAAGCTGAAAGTGGACAATGAGCTCGGAAGCAAGTCCAGCTTTATTAAGCTAGCGAATCAGCTGGAGCAATCCGGCGGGATGTTGTTCCCAGATGTAGCCTTTCAGCAAATTTATCATGATGATGGAGGTTTTGTTCCATCCTCTGATGCATCGCGGTTCGTTACACGGGAGGAAGCGGAGCTTTATCCTTATAACCGAGCGCTTAATCGAATGGATATGCTATTAGGCTCGTATTATTTGCTGTCGCCGGCAAAGCTTCCCTACTTCGTTGATACGTTTATGAAGAAGTATGATTCGCTTGGCATGCGGGGAATATCGCTGCGGGATCTTGGCAGCGTACTGAGCTCGGACTTCCGTACGAGCAGAGTCATTCAACGCGAAACGGCTAAAAAAATCGTTGAGGATGAGCTGAGCAAGGTGGATGGGCACGTCGATCAAACGATGCTTACGGGCGGAAATGCTTATGTATGGCCATTCGCAGATCATCTTATAAATGTGCCAACGTCATCCAGCGGCTTCGTGCTAACGGATGAGGAAGTTCCATTTTATCAAATGGTTATTCATGGATATGTCGATTATGCCGGCGGTGCGATTAACTTAGAGGATGAGCAGGATATTCAGCAGCAGCTGCTTCGTTCGGTAGAGCTTGGCTCAGCGCCGCATTTTTCATGGAGCTATGAACCATCGTCCAAACTGAAATTCACTCATTTTGACAAGCTGTTCTCTACCCATTACAAAGACTGGTATGATCAAGCGCTGTCGATGTATAAGGAAGCAAATGACGTGCTCTCCGGTGTGAGAAACGCTCAAATGGTGAAGCATATTCGCCATCAAGACGGTGTCGTAGAGATGCAATACAGCAATGGAAAATCGATTATTGTCAATTACACAGATAAGCAAGTCAGCATTAACGGAAACAAAGTTGAAGCTCAAAACTATTGGGTAGGAGGTGAGCGTTAATGAATGGATATAAGTTAGCTTTGCGGCACAAGCGCTCACTTCTAGGCGTAGCATTTATTTTCCCATGGCTGCTGGGCTTCATATTTATGTTTGCGACGCCGCTTATCCAATCTATTAAATTCAGCTTCAGCAAGCTGACGGTGGAACCGACTGGATTTATATTGGAATCGGTTGGTTGGGCGAATTTTAAAGAAGCGTTGTTCGTGGATGCTACCTTCAATAGGATTTTGACCCAATCCGTTTCAGAAATGGTTTTGAATGTACCGATGATATTATTTTTCAGCCTTTTCTCAGCTACGCTGCTTAATCAGAAGTTTCGTGGCAGAATACTCGCGAGAGCGATATTTTTCCTTCCGGTCATACTCGCTTCCAATGCGATTTCAGCTGCTGAAACAGCGGGGCTTATTAATCTAGTAGGCGATTCATCGGTCGTAAGTGAAATGGGTGAAGCTTCTTCCACCTATAATATTATGTCAATGGTCATGATACTTAGCGACATAGGTTTGCCGCTATCGTTCGTTGACTACATCGTTCAGGCGATTACTAGAATCTATGAGATTATTACAAGCTCCGGCGTGCAAATTCTTATTTTTTTAGCTGCTTTGCAGTCCGTTCCAGGTGCCATGTATGAGGTGGCTAAGATGGAAGGCGCTACAGCCTATGAATCGTTCTGGAAAATTACATTTCCATTAGTTAGCCCGCTCATTTTGACCAATGTCATCTATACGATTATTGATTCATTCTCGGGCAGCGCGGTTACGGATATGATTTTCTCGACGGCATTCACCACGCAAAATTTTGGGCTCAGCGCAGCGATGTCTTGGGTTTACACGTTGATTATAAGCGTTGTTTTGGTCATTATCGGAGTGCTGCTATCGAGAAGAGTACATTACAACTGAGTGATTAACAAAGGAGGAAGCTGCATATGGAGGCTTCACAGGCTGTTCGCAACGAGGATAATAAATATCGGCTGCAGAAAATGAAAAATAAGACGATCGATACGTTGTACGCCATTTTTCGTTACGCGCTTGTTATTGGCATCTCGTACATCATCATTTATCCGCTGCTCATGAAGTTTTCTGTCGCTTTCAAAGACAAAGTCGATATTTACAATCCGACGATTTATATGGTGCCTGTCCACTTTACGCTCGACAACATCAAAATGGCGATGGATATTTTACACTACTTTCCTCTCCTAGGAAATACGCTTGTCTTTGTTATTGTGACTACGCTGCTAACGACAGCTTCTTGCGCGCTTGCTGGGTACGGCTTCGCCCGTTTTAACTTCCCAGGCAGCAATGTGCTGTTCGCTCTGGTCATATTAACGATTCTAGTTCCGACAAGCACGTTGATGGTTCCGATGTATCTTCATTTTAGAAGCTTTGACATACTCGGAGTCATTCATCTAGTGACGGGCAAGGAAGGCGTTAATCTGCTCAATACGTATTGGCCTTCTATTATAACGTCTGCGACGGCAATCGGATTGAAAGCGGGACTGTTCATTTATATTTTCCGCCAGTTTTTTAAAGGAATGCCTAAAGAGATAGAGGAAGCGGCATTAATTGATGGTGCTGGCGGAGTGAAAACGTTTTTGAAAATCATGCTGCCGAACGCCATTCCGCCAATCATAACCGTCGTACTGTTCTGCTTTGTTTGGCAGTATAACGATACCTTTTTCACTTCGCTGTTCATGAGTGAATCTGCACTTATGCCGATTAAGATTTCGACATTGTCAGCTCAAGCGAATGCGTTGCTGCCAGGTTTGCTGGGGGTAGCGGCCGGAGGCGGTAATGTTAAGGCTGATCCGAATCATGTGGCAATGATTATTGATACAGGTATTTTACTTGCTATCATACCGCTAATCATTTTGTACTTAGTCGTTCAGCGTTATTTCGTTGAAAGTGTGGAGCGGAGCGGTATTATCGGTTAGCAGGCAGTAGGTTAAGTGAGGATATGCAAAAAGAAATGTCAAAGAAGGAGAGAAACCATAAATGTTGAATGTGAAGCAGCAATCCCGTTTCATAG
>NZ_JBFRDK010000245.1:0-8289 GCF_052113545.1 Paenibacillus sp. TAF43_2 | reverse complement strand
CTTCCAGCCTTGTATTCTCAGGTTGAGCCAGTCCACGTGTTCTTGAAACGAAACGTGCCGCATCTTTGGCGGAGCAAGTCGGTCTTTCACTACCTCCCTCACATGCTTCTCTGCTTTTATGCAGAGCCATTGTTGGGTCGTGTAATAGATGCGCTTCTGTCCCGTTTCCGCTTTCGTCTTCCTGTGGTGCATGCCGAGGAAGTCAAATCCTTCTTCTCCCGTCCATAGTCCCACAATTCGCGTTTTCTCCGGATGCAAGGTTAGTTCCAATCGCTCCATAATYGTTTGTATAAGTTKAAACGCATGTTGCGCATCTTTCCTTGTTTTGCATACCACGACAAAGTCGTCTGCATACCGCGTCAGTTCTCCGACTTCTTTGCCATACTTCTCCCACAACAAATCGAAGTAATTCAGGTAGATGTTCGCAAGTAGCGGCGAGATCACTCCACCTTGCGGCGTGCCGAGGTCAGATCGCCTKACTYGCCCTTCCTCCATCACCCCTGCTCCGAGCCATTGCCGAATCAGCTTGAGGATGCGTCTGTCACTGATTCGTATTTCCACCAGCTTCATCAGCTTCTCTTGGTTAATGTTGTCAAAGTAACCTTGGATGTCCACGTCGACCACCCAATTGCCTTTGCGATTGCATGCTTTGCGGATTCGCTCGAGCGCTTGTTTCGCGCCGCGCTTTGGTCGAAAGCCATACGAGCATTCCTGAAAATCGGCTTCAAAGATTGGTTCTRCAATGAGTTTCGTCGCCATTTGTACCACGCGGTCTCTCACCGTCGGGATCCCCAATGGAYGTTTTCGTCCATCTTTCTTCGGAATATATTGCCGACGAACGGGCTGGGGACGGTAGCTTTTCTTTAACAATAGCTCTTGGCATTGTGCGATAAATTGATCATCACCTATTTTCGTAATAGCTGCCATCGTTTCACCATCTACGCCTGCCGCTCCCTTATTTGCCCTAACTCTCCGCCATGCTTCCTGAAGAACATCCTTTCGATGTACCTTGTCATATAAYGCATGGAATCTTCTACGCTTATTTGTCTTGGCAGCATGACCTAGCTTCTCTTGGAGTTGTTGAACTTTTTCCTTAGGTGTCGTTAGYCATTTGGCATTCACTCACTCGTACCTCCTTAAAAAGCTTGAACAAAGCAGGGCGCCTTCCCTCCCGCAGGTTGTGTTGTCCTGCGTTCCTCGGTACTATGTGCCCCTCGGACTCCCTTCCTGCAGATGGCTCACTTCGCCTTTGGCTTATAGATCATCTCGTTTCGCTCGCCCTGTCTCTGACAGGTACTTTCGTCGATACGCTCTTACGCACAGTTTTCGCCATACGCAAGTATCCTAGCTACGCGAGGTCTTGGCTCTTCCCACGACCGGACTTTCACCGGCTAGAAGATGCGTGCCTCTGGGCACGCCATAATAAAAAGGAGATGAAACTCATTCATGATGCTTCTTCTGCATCAATCACTAGTCTCATCTCACTCTTCATGTTAGCTATTTATTCAGGTTTCTCTGCGGTTGCCGTTGCCGCTGGCGTCGACTTCACTCGAACATTAGGCAGCAGCTTATTCATATTGACCGTACGACGGATTTCCCATGTCTCCGGATTATTATGATCGTACTGCTCTAAATAAGTAATAACCTCTTTCGTAAGCGGCGTCGGTGTAGACGCACCAGAAGTAACTGCGACACGATCGATGCCTTTCAGCCACTCCTGTTCAATCTCTGACACATCGGAAACGCGGTAAGCTTTCACTCCTGCTATTTCCTCGGATACTTGTGCTAGACGGTTCGAGTTGTTGCTTCGCGGATCGCCAACTACAATTGTAAGCTGCGCTTCGCCTGCTTGCTCTGCTACCGCCTCTTGACGAACCTGAGTTGCCATGCAGATTTCATTATGAACCTCTGCAGTAGGATAACGCTCAAGAAGCTTGCTAATCACATGACGAATATCCCATTGCGACATCGTCGTTTGGTTCGTTATAAGAATGCGCCCTTCCGGCACATTAAGCGCAGCAATTTCCTCTTCCTTTTCTATGAGGTGAACATGCTCCGGCGCAACGCCAATCGCTCCTTCGGGCTCAGGATGGCCCTTCTTGCCAATATAAATAATATGATAGCCTTCCGCCGATTTATCGCGAATGAGATCATGAGTTCTCGTAACGTCTGGGCATGTCGCATCCACAACGGAAAGCCCCTTGTCACGAGCACGCTGACGCACTTCTGGCGAGACGCCATGCGCTGTAAATATAACGGTGCCTTGTTCGATTTGATCCAAAATGTCGAGTCGGTTGGCACCATCAAGCGTAATGACGCCTTCCTGCTCGAATGCTTCTGTAACATGGGCATTATGGACAATCATACCTAATATATAAATAGGTCGCGGCAGCTCCAAGTTTTTGACCGTTTGCAAAGCCAGTACCATCGCGTCTACGACGCCATAGCAATAACCACGCGGTGATATTCTAACGATTTCCATTTATTGCACCTGCTTTCTGACCGGATATGCGTAACAGCTATGAATCCTTCATTTCATCCGTTGCTACTATTATAGACGAATGAGACGTGTCAGAAAAGCTAATTGGAAGCCAAATCGTAAACTTCGTTCCATTTCCTTCGCTGGTGAGCACTTCTACAGAACCTTTATGCTCATCAATAATCCATTTTGCAATGGATAATCCTAGACCTGTACCGACGGTAACTCCCCGGGATTCGTCCGCTCGATAGAAGCGATCGAAAATATGCGGGATTTCATCTGGATTCATCCCAATCCCTGTATCTTGGATAACGAAGCCGATTTGTAAATCCCTTCTGACCGCACTCAGCTCAACCGTACCCTCCGACGTATATTTGAATGCATTCTCAATAAAAATAAATAACAGCTGCTGCAAATAATTGTGATTGGCATTGACGCGCACCCCATCCAATGCCGATAGATCGCCAAGCTTCCATTCAGCTGTACGCGGGAGCAGCTGTGCTCTGCGCACAACCTCCTCTGTAAGCGGCAGCAGGTCAAGCGGCGTCTTCTCCATCGTATAACCCGCATCTGCTCTCGCAAGCGCAAGCAGATCATTAACCAGCGTACTCATACGAATCGCCTCAGCAGATATATCGCTCATCGCTTCTTTGGACATATCCCATCGATTCGAATCCAGCGGCAGCCACTCGCCCGTGTCGATATCTCTATTCGTCTCTCGAACTCGCGTCCACATCCGCTCGAGCAGCTCAATATTGCCTCGAATCGTTGTCAAAGGCGTCCTAAGCTCATGAGACGCGTCAGATACGAACCTGCGCTGCGCTTTGTAAGCTTCATCAAGCTCATTGTATGCCATCTCCAAACGCGCAAGCATCACGTTTAACGTACTCACAAGCCTTCCTATCTCGTCCTTAGGTCCCATGACAGGAATCCGCACACTGAGATCAGCACCATTTTCAATTTGCTCTGTAGCACGAATGACACGTTCAATTGGACGAAGTGCCTGACGTGCAATTAATAGCCCTACTGTAAAGGCAATAAAAACAACAATTAATGATGAAAAAATGAGAATAGTACGTAATCCATTAAGGAATCGTTCCTCATTATATGAGAATACACCCACTTGGACTAAACCCACTAAGCTGTTATCACTCTCTAAATAAACAGGTCGCTGATATGTGAGCATAGCATATTTGTTTTTGTTAATTTCGACGTGAATTTTAACAAAACCCTTTTTAGGCTTAGTATTGACCTCAGGATACGGTATAACAAATTCATAAGGGAAGTTGTTTGATTGCTTAATAGCGCCTTCCTTATAATTTACCAATTGAATATACATGTCTTTTTTGTCAATTCGAAATTGAGGACCTACTATTRAATCCAAAGTTTCATCTAGAAAATTAGTTGCACCGATAACATTGATTTTACTATTTTGAACCAACATTTGTTCTTTAATCTCAGCATACGTATTCCAATTAACAAAAATATATATAAATATCCCGAAAACGATTAAAGTTACCGCAAGCAAACCCGAATACCAAAGCGTAAGCCTAAGCCTAATGGACATATGCTTAACCCGCCTCTCCGCGAAGCACATAACCGGTGCCGCGAACCGTCTGAATGAGTCGGTTTTTGCCTCCGTCCTCTACCTTTTGGCGCAGCATCGCGATATACACCTCCAGCACATTCGACTCCCCGCTGAAGTCATAACCCCAAATCTTCTCCATAATTGCATCTCTCGTAAGTACACGGCGAGGATTTTCCATGAATAGCAGCAGTAAATCGTATTCCTTGGACGTCAACTCAATTCGGCGACCCGAGCGAATCGCTTCTCTGGCATCCATATCCAAAATCAAATCCTCATAAAGCAGCTGATTGCTTGACTGCTCGATTTTATCGGCTTTGCGGCGCAGCAAGGCGCGTGTCCGCGCAAGCAGCTCCTCCAGCGCAAACGGCTTGACCAAATAATCGTCAGCCCCAAGATCGAGCCCTTTGACCCGGTCATTGATATCATCCTTTGCCGTCAGCATCATAATTGGCACCGTACTGCCTCCCTCGCGCACGCGCCGGCAAACTTCCCAGCCATCCACTTGAGGCATCATCACATCAAGAATGAGCAGATCCGGCTCCGTCTTAAGCAGCACCTTCAGCCCTTCCATTCCATTCGAAGCGGTAGTTACCTCATAACCTTCAAACGCTAGACTTCTGCGAAGCAAAGAAATAATTTTATCATCATCATCTACAACTACAATATGCTGTCTCAACGGCATGTCCCCCTCTATTTGCAGCAAAAAGCACAGAGCCTGCTGTCTCTCTGCGCTTTTTGTTTCAATCCATCATGTAAGGCATTATTGAGCGCCTGACGTATTTTTATCACCAATCTCAACCTTCAAGTTCATCGCGCTGCCTTTGCGCAAAATGTTCAGCTCGATCTTATCGCCAACTTTTTTGGTTTTAATTTGATCAATAAGAGCTTGCGTGTTTGCGTACTTCTTGCCGTCAATGCCGACGATGACGTCGAACTGCTGCAATTCAGCCAAGTAAGCTGGTGAATTATAGTACACATTACGTACAATGGAGCCTTCTACTTTATCCATGCCTAATTGCTTCGCAATATCCGCTGTTACATCCTGCAGCTCTGCACCGATGTATGGAGCGGCTGGCTTAGGAATGGTCTTGTTGTTTTTAAGATTTTCCAGCACATCTTGAATCGTGCTCGTCGGAATCGCGAAACCGATGCCTTGTGCTTGCGAGCTTACTGCCGTATTAATGCCAACGACCTCACCGTTCACATTCAGAAGCGGACCGCCAGAGTTGCCTGGGTTAATCGAAGCATCCGTTTGCAGCAAATGCTCGTATTTACGTGCTCCCTGTGTATCAGGGATATCGATCGGACGTTCTTTGGCACTTAATACGCCAACAGTAACCGTATGATCGAAGCCGTATGGGTTACCGATTGCAACAACCCAGTCGCCGATATTAATCGTATCCGAGTTGCCAAGCGGAAGCGTTGGGAACGCTTTGTCTCCCGTTACTTTAAGTACCGCTAAGTCTAAGTCATAGCTAGAGCCCAGCAATTCAGCCGTGAATGGCTTATCATAGCCTTGAACAATAACTTTGATTTGGTCAGATTCTCCGATTACGTGCTGATTCGTTAAAATATAGCCTGTTGAATCGAAGAAAAACCCAGTTCCGATGCCTGATTGCTGCATGTTGCCTTCTTCATTCTTTTGTCCTGCATCCGGCTGTGTCGTTCCAGGGTAATCATCGCCAAAAAATTGGCGGAAAAATGAATCATCGAGCATGTTGCTGCTATTGTTGCGTTTTGCCGTATTAACGAAGGTTTCGATTTTCACTACTGCTGGACTTGCTGTCTCGAACAATTTAGCGATGTTGTCTGGTCTATCCGCGACTGTTGCCGCACCGCCGTTGCTGGTCGTACCTGCAGAAGCAGTGGAACCCGATCCGCTAGATTGTGTATTTGATGTTAATGCGGCTTCTTTCGTGAACCAGTTGTTTAAGTCCGCTGTATACATCAAGCTGCCTACTACGAGAACACCTGCTAGAAACGATGAAAAAATGGCCTTAAAGGAAGTCCGGCGCGGTTCCCTTACTTGCCATGGCCCTTTGGAGGACTGCGGCGACGGTGTGAACGTTCGAATTTGGGATTGCATAGGCGATTGCGATCTTGCCCGTTCAGATTCCACAGTTGAATCCGATTGTACATTCGCTTCTTCTGCACTGGATGCCTGTGCTTGCGTATTGTGTGTATTTGTATTGCCGTACGGCTGATCTTGAATCAGCTTAGGCTTTTCCGATCCGTAGCCAGAAGCTGAAGGATTCCCGCCTTCTTGAGAATTCGCCTTATACGGCCCATACGAATAATAATAAGATGGCTTTGCCGGCTGCTCCGATGACTCATTTGAAATAGGCTGCGCGGAGTCATTTACGCTTTCGCTGTTATCAGCTGAGCCATGTCCCTCTTCATTTTTGCGGAAAAAGTCGTCAAATCCCTTTTTGTTGTTTTGATCGTCCATGTACGTTCTCCTCCTTGAATCTTATTGCATCATGCGTCCAATTGGCATTCTATCCGGAAACATGTTATTTGATATAGTTCTATCATGCACATTCTACCTTAAAACAAACTTAAAAGGAATTTAAACAGAAATAAAAAAAACGCTCCCAAATGATTTTGGCAGCGTTTTTTTTGAGTGCTTCTACGATGTGAATCAATGCGGAAAAAGCTGCTCTACTTCATTTAATGTTTCTTTTGCGCGATCAATCCACTGCGGTTCTACCTCAGCATCCGGATTCGACGGCGATTGGAATTGATCAAACAGAGCTCCGACTACACGTACCGATGCTTCCGGATCATTTCCTTCTCTGTACTCATGCTTAAGCACGTACGGTGTACCGAGTATAATCCTCGCTTCATTATCTTTTTCCCCAACATCAATATGACCAGCAATGACTTCAAAAGGTATGCGAAGCCAAATCTTATTCGCATCATCAAGCGCGCGGTCAAAGGAACCAGCAGCATACTCCCAGTTGCCGCCAAGCGTGAATTGCTGCGACTCCAGCAGCTCTTTCGTTTCTAAGAAATGTTGCTCCCGTGATTCCAGCACGGACGAAATGGGTATCATGAAGGCGTCTCCTTTGCACTAGCTTATTTCTAATCTCTTTTTGCTAGTAGGTAGTATACCCTTCCATTTCCATCTTTATGTGCGATTAGCCCAGCCCTTGCGATGGGCCAGCACGGCAAGCTGTGTCCGGTCGTCAAGCTCACATTTCATCAATAAATTGCTGACATGTGTTTTCACTGTTTTTACGCTTATATGCAGCTCTTCTGCAATTTCTTTGTTCGATTGTCCATCTGCAATAAGCAGCAGAACTTCCTTCTCACGTTCCGTCAACCCCTCATCACCAGACTGAGCGGTCTTCTGTCTTAAGCCTCTCGTTAACGCCTGCGATACGTCAGCAGTCATAACCGGCATTCCTTTGAATGCGCCGCTGATTGCATAAATAAGCTCTTCTGCAGAAACGGTTTTGAGCACGTAGCTGACAGCGCCAGCCTCTATTGCGCCATAAACCTTGTCATCTTCGAGGAAGCTGGTCAGCATTACGATTTTCATATCAGGAAAATGCGAGATAATCGCCCTTGTCGCTTCAATGCCATCCATGCCTGGCATCATCAGATCCATTAAAATAATATGGGGCCTGTCTTCATCCGAGCTTTCCTTAAGCATGTCAATTGCTGATTGTCCATTGCTCGCCTCTGCAATGACATGAAACTTTGGCTCCAGCATTAGATAAGTTCGAAGGCCCGTCCTTACCATATCATGATCATCCACGATCATTACTTTTATTAGTTCAGATGCATTCATTATTCATGCTCTCCCCGCTACATTTTTGGTATCGTAACCTTTACCCTCGTCCCGCTCCCAGACTTGCTCCAAATTTCGGCTGCACCGCCAAGCTTCTGTGCTCTCTCCTGCATCGTAGACAGTCCATATGAGCCGCGTCTCACCTCATCTACCTTGAAGCCAACTCCATCATCCTGCAAAATCATGCTAACCTGCCGTTCCGTATCTGCCATTGTCAGCGTGCAGCCCTTTGCGCTTGCATGCTTTACGATATTCGCCATCGCTTCTTGAACGATAAGAAAAAGCTGATGCTCCTTCGCTTCGGATAAACGCTCCTTCAAGCGCCATTCCAGCTCACCTTGCAAATTGTTTTGGCGGCAATAATCAGGGAACCACTTATCAAGCGCTTCATATAAAGTTCGACCTTCAAGCTCCATAGGCCGCAGC
>NZ_JBFRDK010000244.1:0-7181 GCF_052113545.1 Paenibacillus sp. TAF43_2 | reverse complement strand
TGCATGGAGGGAGGGATGGTTACAACACCAATTAAAACGATGGTGAGCACCTTAATGATGATGATGCCGGAAATGCTGATTCCAACCCGCAATAATATGCTTAAAATTATAAAAAAGCTAAGCTCGCCCCAATCCCGCGTTTATGAGCAGCATCCCGAATTAGCGGATCATCTTGTTCTTACCATGAAAAATCATAATCAACAAGCGATGTTTGCACATAAGCTGCAGAAATATGATCAAGCGTCAGCAGCTGCGATAAAGGAAAAGCTGTATTTTCTGATGGGTGAGTACAAGCTGTCCCATAAGAAGGATTTTTTGCAGGTATTAAACGCAGGACAATTTCGTTACAAAATAATCCCTCATGCAGGACACGGTGTTAATCATGAACAGCCTGATGCTGTACATAATGAACTAATCCCATTTTTACTTCATTGAACTTGTTTTGCTCGGAGTAAGCGATCATACGAAACGACTAGGCCGACATGCTCTCTTTATGGAGAAAGAGCTCGGTCCTTTTTTGCGTGTGGTAAAAGTTGGTTGACATGTCTTTACCCTAATGATAGGATAAAAGTATACTAAAACTAGGAAATACGATTTTAAGATAAATGCAGCAAGGAGGCATGGGCATGAATCAGCAAAGTGAACAGAGCCAGCTTGATCTTCGGTTATTTCGTGTATGGTTCAAAGCGTCTAAGGCAGTTGGCGACAATGTGCGCAAGGATATTGAAAGCCATGGCATTAGTCAGGAACATTTTATGATATTGGAGCTTTTGTATAGCAAGGGGCCTCATCCGATACAGAAAATAAGTGAAAAGTTCTGCATTCCAAGCGGCAGCATTACTTATGTTGTTGATAAGCTTGAGAAAAAAGGATATGTGAGACGAGAGCCAAGCGCTACCGACCGTAGAGGCTCAAACGTCATTCTTACCGAAGCGGGACAAATACTGTTTGATGATATTTTTCCGAAGCATGCAGATGTCATTACACGCAATTTCAGTTCTGTAAGCAACGAGGATAAAGAGAAGCTTATTGAGCTTTTAAAAACGATCGGCATTAATGCAGAACAACTGAGTGAATAACATAAAAGTTTAAGGGGATGTATTAGATGACAACGATTAATCTTGCTATTATATATTACAGTGTAACGGGAACAAATTATCAAATGGCGCAGTGGGCTGCAGAGGGTGCGAAAGCAGCTGGAGCTGAGGTGAAAATATTGAAGACGCCTGAGCTTGCCTCAGAAGAAGCAATACAAGCGAACCCTATCTGGAGAACTCATGTTGCAGAAACGCAAGATATACCTGAGGTTACCTATAAGGATCTGGAATGGGCGGACGCTATTATATTTAGTATTCCATCCCGCTTTGGCGGTATGCCTGGTCCTGTTAAGCAGTTTCTTGATTCGACAGGCTCACTTTGGTTTAACGGCAAGCTAGTCAATAAAGTAGTCAGCGGAATGACTTCGGCGCAGAACGCGCATGGCGGTCAAGAGCAAACCATCCTTGGACTATACACTTCAATGTATCATTGGGGAGCGATAGTAGCTGCACCGGGTTATTCGAGTCCAGTTACCTTTGAAGCTGGCGGCAATCCATATGGGACAAGCGTGACAGTGCAAGGCGGGAAAATGGTTGAGGATGTAAAAGCAGCTGTGGAATATCAAGCTAAGCGTACAGTCAATGTTGCGCAGTGGGTCAAGCAAGGGCTCGCTCAAGCTTAAGCAGAAAATAAGAAGAGGCAGAGGGATACTGCCTCTTTTTTTTTTATGCTATTATGGTATGGTAATCGCAGCGATCTTCGATGAACAATGGGTATGACAGCCTTGAAAGGCGGGAATAACGGTGAACGCAAGCAAAAGTACATTTTGGAAGTCCTATATGAGCGGTTTGAAATTGCATGTTGCCATAGCCGACTATACGAAGGTGCCGCTTTCGTGGAAGGACGATAATTATACGACGGATGTGAATAAGCTATATTATATCCAAGAGGGCGAAGGGTACATTAAGGCCGGGAATCAAATTTATTATCCAAAGCCCGGTGATCTGTGTCTGCTGCCCGCAGATGTCGTACAATCCTATGGAACGATTAATACGAATACTTACGGAAAATATTGGTGTCACTTTACTGCAAAAATAGATAATTTCAACCTGTTTCAACTGCTCGAAATGCCCGTCATGATATCGATATCCGATCACGAAGGCTTGAAGGGTAAATTTGAAAGGCTGGTACACCATCATAAGAGTGAAGACTGGACATCCGAGCTGCAGCTGCAGTCGGCGTTTCTTGAGATTATGGCCATGATGCTGGAGCAGGCTGAGGATGTCACAATCAAAACACCGGCAACCAGCTCATTTGAGAAGCTGAATGTCGTGCTGACCTATATTGAAGAGCATTTATCGGAAAATATTACAGTAGATACTCTTGCTCAGCTTGTACATTTTCACCCTAATTATTTTATCCGCATGTTCAAAAATACGACAGGGCTCTCACCTATACAATATGTGAATCGCAAGCGTATGGACAAAGGACGGCAGCTGCTATCCTTTACTTCACTTAGCATCTCGGCAATAGCTGAATCTCTAGGAATGGATGCCACTTATTTCTCTCGTTTATTCAAAGAGTATATGGCTTTGTCACCGAGCGAATATAGGGAGCTTTCACTGAAATGATAAAGAAAACCGTCGCTGTTTAAGCGACGGTTTTTTTGAGTTTACAAACAAAACGTTTCCATTTTCTTCACATGAGGGAGTTGAACGGCGTTATTTTTACCCCTATATTAGATAATGAAAAGGGAAATGGAAGGGAGTGTTTATGCCATTAACAAACTCTATAAAAAGAATATTAGTTTCTTTATTGCTTCAAGCTTCATTATCATTTTGCTCGATCTTCTATTTGCTAATTCTGTTCTAATTAAAGAGAATGATCAGCTGCTGACCCTAGGCATTGCATTAGATTTTGTCGTTGTTATCCCTTTATTGCTGTACTTTCTATGGTTTCGCGTACTAAAATTCAAGATCGCATCCATCATTCCATTTGCTCTTCTGGGTTATTTAGCATTAGCGCTATTTGTACCAAACACCGATCAAGAAACGATGAACGCTATAAAATATTTCCTTATCCCGCTGGCGCCTTTTATTTTAGCTTTAAAAATCTATGATATTGCGGCTGCCTATAAGCGTTATAGAAAAGTTGCTAATCATCCTATAGAAACACTTCGGAAAAGTCTAAAAGAGACCATTCGCCATCCCAAAATTGCAGCTTTGCTCACGCATGAATTATCTGTTTTTTATTACGCCTTGTTCGCATGGAAAGAGACACCTTTCATTCGAACGGGGGCTGCCTCGTTTAGTTATCATAAAAACTCTAACAAGCTGATAACCTTACTCGTATTTTCGAAAATATTGATTATTGAAGGGGTATGCATGCATATTCTGCTTGCGCAATGGTCGCATACCGCTGCATGGTTACTCTCATTAGGAAATGTGTATATTATTATGCTGCTAATTGCTGATTACCGAGCGATGTGCTTAAATCCTATTTTGGTATCGGATCAACAAATAAGGTTTCAGTACGGCATTCAGTTGTATTCGGACATGAATATCAATACTATTGCATCCATTTCGGCCATTACATTCGAGAAATTAGCTAAGGATAAAATGAAAAAAACGACAAAGATTCTGGGCACAGAACCTAATGTGCATCTGATGTTAAAAGAAGAAATTACGGTTACTACGGCGTTCGGGATTAGAGAACAAATTGACCAAATCTATCTATTTGTAGATAAACCTCATGAATTTCAAACGAAATGCCAGCAGTTGATGGAGGTAAGCAACAAGGACAGCGAATAGTTCGCGAGCCCTGTTGCGCGTTTGAATTAAAATTTTCTCTAACGAATCGAATCATGCTTATTATGCAGAATATGATCTTTTTCAAACGCTAACGAACCTGATTGGCGTTATATCATGCTCTATAGGGTGATATGAGCTATTTTTCTTGAAATAGCGATGCTGGAGTTCGTTGCCATAATAATTCCTTGCGAATGGTTTAAATAAGAGCTGCTGAGTTCGTAACAGCGGTGCAGCGTATGCCAAAAACAAAGGAGCTAAGCAGATTCAAATCGCTTAGCTCCTTTGTTATTCCGAACTTTTTCCCATGATTAGGATTGTTCTGCACAACTAGTTCTTTTGGGGCAACCTTTATGCTGCAAGTATAAGAACTCCGATGGAATCAAGGATAAAAGCTGTTTGCAGGCGTAGTTGTCGAACACCAGCGGGAATTGAATAGTGATTTGATCAAAATATCCTTCGCTTCATTCGTGCCGATATAGCGCAGTGCTTCTAGAGCATGAGCTCTTACATAACGGTTCTCGTCATCGAGTACTGCCGCCAAAGCGGGAACGGCTGCTGCCGCTGCAGCACCCATGCGGGACAAGGACAGCCCAGCTGTAAATCGTACTTGAACATCCTCATCGGACAAGGCTGTAATAAGACCCTTCACTGCAATTTCTGAAGAATTAGACAAAATGCCAAGTGCTTCAACGACTGCAATTCTTACTGTCGCATCGGAGTGGGACAGAAGTTCAACAAGCTTTGGAAGCGCGGATTCAGCGTAGCTGCGCAGCTCGCCAAGCGCGAATATTGCATGCTGTACAGTTTCTGAGCGATCGCTCTCTAGTGCGCCGATCAATCCGTTTACTGCATCTGAGCCTGCGATGGACAGTCCGTAAGCAGACGTGCGTGATACGTCTAATCTCTCATGATGAAGACCAGCCAGCAGTACTTTCACGCCTGGAGCGCCATATTTAGCAAGCTCATAGGCAGCATTCAAGGCATTTGGTTCGAAGCTATCTTCCAAAGCCGTCGCCAGTGCGGCTAATTTCTCTTCGTTTGCTTCCGCAGTGTTTGCTAGACTGCCTAGCTTACCGTATAGCCAGTTCCATGTTTCTTCCCACATGTCTTCGTGGTTAGCGATTGGCAGGGCAAGGTCAGCAGGCTCTTTCCACTCCGAAATCAGATTATTCCATGAAGGCTTAGTTGGAACAGCTGTGCGCATAAATTCAAATTTAAGCATGTAACGAGCATTGCCTAATACATTTGGTGTTGAACGGTGCCAGATATCATAGTGGATGAGTGCAAATGTACCTGCTTCACCGCTAGCGTAAGCTTCTCCTTGCACCTCGTCAGAGGCGAAGGTACGCGACTCGTAATTTTGTGTGCCAGGCACAACGCTAGTAGGCCCAAGCTCAATTGGCGTGTTTTGCGGGAAGTACATAATCATTGCCCACCATGGATGGTGGTTGCGCATACGGGAGTAGCCCCAGTAGCTGTCCTTATGCCAACCGCCAGCAACCGGCTGTGCATTAAAGTGGCCATGGCGATGGGCATGCAGCATGTAGTTTGGACCCAGTACGCTTGTTAATGCGCCTGTAATAACGGGGCTGTCGAAAGCCTGTTGTATTTCTCTAATTCGCGGCAGCAGGTTGTTGCCGGGATTGCCTTCCTCGTCATATACTTTTCCAAGTTCAGCTGTCATGGCTTGATGGAAGGATTCGGGGAAATCTGTTTTTAGAATAAGAAAGCCTTCAGTAATAAACTTTTGCATTTGCTCGTCAGTGAGTAGAAGCGGTGATTGATTCATATAATGGATGACCTCCTAATGTTGTGGTGATAAACCGATTATATGAGAAGTCGAACCAATGCTACATACACGAAACTAAGTGAAGCTTGCATAAAACTAACTTCCTGTTTGTCAGCCAAAAAAGCTGCTCATTTGAGCAGCTTTTTAATATTCTTTAATTTTCCAGCATAAGGAGGGAAGACGAGCCCAAGCTCAAACTTAGTGCTTTTCTTCAAAATACTCTTCTGATGCGAGAACAGATCAAAGCTGTATTTGCCATGATAGGCTCCTACACCTGAGCTGCCAACACCGCCAAATGGCAAATAGGGATTAGAGACGTGCATAATCGTATCGTTAATACAGCCGCCGCCGAAAGAAACACGGCTCATAACCTCATCCTCCAGCGCTTTATTCTCAGTAAATAAGTAAAGGGAAAGCGGCTTTGGATGAGCGTTAATCATTCGAATGGCCTCATGCATATCTTGGTACTCCATAACAGGCAAAAGAGGGCCAAATAATTCTTCAGACATCGCTGCGCTATCCCATGAAACGCCATCCAGTATCGTCGGTTCGATAAAGAGGTCATCGCGGTCTGTGCCTCCTCCATAAACGATGCTGGCTCTGTCTTGCTCTAGAATGGAAGCAAGCCTGTCAAATTGGCGTTGATTAATGATTCGACCATAATCTTTGTTGCTTTGTATAGAAGATCCATAGAAGGATTGGATGACTTCCTTCATTTTTGCGACCAGCTTTTCTTTAATATCCTGATGAGCCAGCACATAATCGGGTGAAATACAGGTTTGGCCGGTATTCATTAATTTGCCCCAGATGATCCGCTTGGCAGCGATCTCGAGGTTAGCGGTAGAATCTACGATGACAGGGCTTTTTCCCCCGAGCTCAAGCGTGACAGGCACAAGGTTTTTGGCAGCCGCCTCCATAACGATTTTTCCGACCGCGATGCTCCCTGTGAAAAAAATATAATCAACCGGCGCGTGAATGAGCAATGAGGTCGTTTCCTTTTCCCCCTCAATGACTTTAATGTAGGCGGGATCAAAGGTTTCATTGATGATTTTATTTATTAAAGCTGAAACATGAGGCGAGCTTTCGGATGGTTTGAGAATGGCACAGTTGCCTGCGGCAATGGCTCCGATAAGCGGCTCGATGACAAGCTGGAACGGGTAGTTGAAGGGACCAATAATCAAAGCTGTACCATAGGGTTCCTTCATTATACGGCTGGTGGATGGAAACAGATAAATCGGTGTTTTCACCTTCTGCGGCTTCATCCACTTTTTGAGATGCTTAATGACATGTCGAATGCTATTGGTTACGATTATAATTTCTGTCATATGGGTCTCTAGTTCGCTTTTGCGAAGGTCTTGATAAAGCGCCTCGACGATTTCCTGCTCATGACGCTGTATGGCTTGCAGCAATCGTTGCAATTGATTCAGCCTAAAGTGCAGCTCCTTGGTCTGGCCTTGTTCGAAAAATGTTTTTTGCTCTAGCACAATCTGTTCAATATCTGCTGCTGTTAATGAACTCATTTCCGCAACCCTCCTTACATATCC
>NZ_JBFRDK010000243.1:0-7273 GCF_052113545.1 Paenibacillus sp. TAF43_2 | reverse complement strand
CAATTAAATAACGTCCCGCGGAGGTCAATCGTTTTGCCGATGAGATCATTATTGGAAACGCCTAAAACATCTGCCAAGCTGTTTGAGACAACCACTTCATTATGATCACCCGAGGGCATTTTACCAGCTATTAGCTTTTTGAATACAGGAACATTGTTTGAGCCCTCAATCTTGTGCTCCTTGCCATCTAAGACTACCGTAATATTATTCACTGCCTGAGCAAATACCACGTGCTTCACACGTTCATCATTTAAGTATTTTTCATAAAGGCCTGCAATGTCCTGATCCACATCGACATTCGGCTTTTGCTCTTGATCAGATTCGCTTGAACTGCCTGCGCTTATAAATTTAGACGCAATTTCAATATCAAAAAGGCCCTCGCCAATCGCAGCGTACAATTCATCAAAGCTGTTTTGACTCGTGTTTTGTATACGGCCTGTTGTATTCATTAATAGAAAGCTTGTCGATACCAATATGGCAATCACCAACACCGCGTATCTGCTTATTTTACTCTTTATATTGGTCATTGAGATTGACATGGTCCGCTTCACAGATAATGCAGGTTTTGCTGTCATCGGAGATGATTTTGGCTTAGCTTGTTCGACTTTCGTTTCCGACACGAGCTCACCTTTATCAAACTCAAAAACACTGCTCTTATCGTCAAGCATCGAGCTATCATGCGTGACGATAATGACTGTACGCGTTTTGGCAATTTGCTTCAATATATTAATAATTACACTGGCTGATTTCGGGTCAAGCGCAGCTGTGGGCTCATCCGCAATAAGGACCTCAGGATTTTTCATAAGCTCTCTTGCTATAGCTACCCGCTGCTTTTGGCCGCCAGATAGATTTCTGACCTTCTGCTTTGCGAGCTCATTAATTTTAAGCTGCTTCATGAGCTGAGTTATTCGTTCACCTGAAATGGTATCTTTTAAATAGAGAGGCATTTTTATGTTATCCAATACCGATAAATCGTCGATCAAGTTAAATTCCTGCCATACGATCCCGATTTTTTTATTGTGATACTCACTCTTATCCTTTTGGCTGAGCGTTTTTAGATTTTGCTTTTTGTAATAAGCCTCACCTTTAAAATCCTGGTCCAAGCCTGCTAATATTTTGAGGAGGGTTGTTTTCCCGCTTCCTGATGCACCTACGATAAAGTTAAGCCCACCCTTGATTTCAAGAGATATATTTTTAAGTGCATATTCCTGGCCGAATAATCTGGATACATTATGAATTTCATACATGTTTATTTCTCCTATCTTTCCTTTATTATTGATGGCGGTTTCTATACTATAAGGGGTCAATGTGTCATTCAGGTGGCGGTACGGCAATAAAAAGAGCGTCAGAAGATAACCTATGTTTCACCATAGGTTATCTTCTGACGCTCAACTGTTTATAATGACTTATATATAATCGATCAAATAAATTAATTGCACGAGGTTATCGTTCACTTTGGCAGACGAATTATATCCCCTATAGGCAAATACCTACACCACAGAAAACGCTCTTCACATTTTTATTTTATAAGTACACGCGGACGCAGCATCCGCTCCACAATACGAAGCATTCAGACTTTCTTTCGGCGCGCTAGTTGATTAAAATAATTCCTTTCTCTATTTAAGGCGAGACAAAAAGTAAGGGCACCCGCGCTTGGGTGCCCTTACTTTTTTTATTTATCTCGCAGTAGCCCCGCCATCGAGAATGAATTCTGCCCCCGTAGAGAAAGAAGATTCATCGGATGCCAGGAAAACAACTAAATTCGCGACTTCCTCTACTGTTCCAAAACGTCCTAATGGCGCCACAATTTCGGCTAATTCAGACTCAGGTATTTTAGCTGTGCTAACAGCGTAGGCTCCCATCGCCGTATTAATGTAGGCCGGATGAATCGAATTGACGCGGACATTAGCCGGAGCGTACTCAACGGCAGCATCCTTGGTCATAATTCGTACAGCGCCCTTGCTGGCACCATATGCAATATGACCTGCAGCCCCTTTTAGACCCGCAACGGAGGAGGCATTGATGACCGACCCGCCGCCTTTCTTCGCCATCAGCGGAATAACATGCTTCATCCCAAGAAACACGCTGGTGACATTGATGCTCATCATGCGATTAAACTCGTCCAACGTCGTTTCTGCGAGAGGCTTAATGAAATAGATTCCTGCATTATTAAATAAAATATCAATTTGTCCATATGCGGATAAGGATGCGTCAACGACCTGAGTCCAGCTATCCTCATGACTGACATCATGGTGTAAAGCTAGCGCTTCACCGCCGGACTGTTGAATCTCGTCCGCTGTTTTTTTAACATTTTCAAGATTGATATCCGTTACGACAACTTTGGCTCCCTCTTTAGCAAACCGAAGCGCTGTTGTTTTTCCTATACCTGTACCTGCACCTGTAATAACAGCAATTTTGCCTTGTAATCTCATCGTTGATCCTTCCTTTCGGATTTGTCTTCCTTACGAGATCCTAGTTATCGAAATGCGAATTATACCGCTGTGTAGCCGCCATCAACCAACAGGCTGGCACCTGTTATAAAAGAAGCATCATCGCTGGCAAGGAACAACACGGCTTTACCGACTTCTTCAGGTTTGCCAAGGCGTTTCATCGGATGCAAATCGATAAGATGCTGCGTAATTGCTTCATTCCGTCCTGCGATGAGCGGCGTATCAATGTATCCTGGGCATATTGCATTGACTCGAATGCCTTTAGTTGCATAGTCCGCACTCAGCGACTGTGTCAAAAGCTTAACGCCGCCTTTCGCAGAAGCATAAGCGGTAACATTTGCTTTGCCAACGTGGCTATGGATGGAGCCGCAATTTACGATGGAACCGCCTGTGCCTTGTGCAAGCATTTGCTTGATTGCATATTTATCACAGAGAAATACACCTGTTAGATTAATATCAATGGTTCTATTCCAGGCATCTAAGCTTAATAGATCAGCAGGCCCGTCCTTAGCTATACCTGCGTTTGCAAACAGAACATCCAGCTTGCCATATTTGCTCACTGTCTGGGATACCATATGAATGACGTCGTCCTCGTTGGACACGTCCGTTTTTACAAACAAGGTATCAAAGCCTTCTGTATTCAACTGATCGGAAACGCCCTGCCCATGATCAGAAAAATCCGCAATGACCACTTTCGCCCCTTCTTCGGCAAATAAGCGGACGGTTACTTCGCCAATACCGCTTGCACCGCCTGTAACAATAACAACTTTATCTTGGAATCTCATGTTATCAACACTCCTTCTTGTGATTCGAGTCCATAAACGGTCTCGATTACGTTGTCCACAATCCGCCAATTTCACTCTTACTTTATAAGTACGAGTATCTGTACCTTGATTTCATCTTATCACTGTTATAAGTTAAGATAAATTTAAACAAATTGAATTATACTTAAGAAAAACTAAAACAAAGGAGATAGGTCATTCATGAATATCGAAAAGCTGGAGTATCTTGTTGAAGTTGTAAAAACGGGGTCGATCTCGGCTGCTGCTCAAAATCTTCATGTCACCGTATCGGCTATTAGCCAGGCGATTTCAAGCCTAGAATCGGAATGGGGGGTTGTCATCCTAAAACGATCTCGGTCAGGAGCAGTACCAACAGCTGAAGGAATTGTTATTATAAAAAAGGTGTATGAAGTTCTTAACAAGTACAAAGAGCTAGTCGAGACCACGCAGGGCTATTCTAATTCTGTACAAGGCCATTTGCGATTCGCCAYCATTCCCGGCCATGCTTTTCTGATTGAGAATGCCGTCATGGATTTTAAAAAGGATTATCCGCAAATACGAATGGAGATTTTCGAGAAGGGCTCTCAGGAAATTATTGACGACATTCTGCATAATCGAGCCGACTTGGGTTTTATTATTTTGTTTGAGAATCGCCTTGTTGAAAATATCGGACTGTCCATTGAACGCTTGATGAGTGTAAAGATGGTTGCTGCAGTAAGCACACAGTCTCCATTGGCGCTTAACAAAACGATTACGCCAGAGGAAATTATGCAGCAAACGATCGTCTTGTATAATGATGATTATGTGAAATGGTTTATGGATGACTTTCAAGCCAAATATGGCGCGGTGGATATTTTGTTTACGACAAACAACCCGAATTCGATTGGCAGGGCACTCCTAAATCATCATGCCGTCACTATTGGCCTTGATTACTCTTTTGTGAGTGATTTGTCCATTATTCGGGATCAATCGGTCATTTTGGAGCTTGATTTAACAGGCCAAGGCGCTGTTTATTTAGGCCTTATTCAGCCTGAAGGACATCACTCTACCCCTATCTCAAAGAGCTTTATTACCCGGCTTAAACATGATCTAGCGGATGTAAAAGCTAATTTTGAGTCGTAAACAACTCCCGCAAATAAGGACTCATGAACAAATCATGAGGGTCCATTTGCTTTCTTATTTCGGCAAATTCCTGCCACATCGGATAACGCTTAATTAAATTGGCAGCCTTGAGCGTATGCATTTTACCCCAGTGGGGTCTGCCTTCATACCGAAGAAAGATTTGCTCCATCACTTCAAAATAACGTTTGTACGGCATGCCTTTATACATATGGACTGCTATATAGGCAGAATCGCGGCCATACGCGGGACTAAGCCAGATTTCATCAGCCGCCACATACCGGCACTCAATAGGAAAATGAACATGGAATCGCTCACGTTCCATTGCCTCTCGCATTTCACGAATGACCGACGTCATGGCTTCTTTCGGCAAGCTGTATTCCATTTCATAAAAACGGACGGTTCTTTCTGTCGCAAATATGCGGTGGCTATAGTTCGCTTTCGTCGCAACGGGTACACTTGATGCACTTAACCTGCTTATGGCAGCACTTGCAGTGGGGATCATCTTACAAAGCCCTGATAGTAAGCCAAACAATGTGTTTTCAATTAGCTTTTCATTTACATATTCAATCCATTTGTTCGTAGGTATGGGCRCATCCGTCTCATTCATCAGTTTGACCTGACAAGTCTCCGCATATGGAAACCAAAAAAACTCAAAATGCCGGTTATCCTCTACAAAATTCGGCAATTGCGTCAAGCAGTCCGTCAAAGCCATACGTTTGCTCTCATAGGAAAGTACATAAGAGCTCCTTAAACGGAGCTTTACCTGAACGATAATGCCTAATGTGCCTAATGAAACCTGCAATGCTCGAAATACAGCCGGATGTGACTGAAGCGTATATTCCAGCACTTCTCCTAAGCCGTTTACGACCTTTATGCCAATCACCTGTGTAGCTATACTTCCTAAGCGCAGCCCTGATCCGTGAGTTCCTGTACTGATCGCACCTGCAATCGACTGAACATCTATATCGCCTAGATTTTCCTGCGCCAGTCCTTCTTCATGCAACAGCTCGCCTAACCGCTTCAGCTTCGTTCCTGCCCAGATGACAGCCGTCTGCTCGTCAGCATTTACGCTCACCACTCCTTGCAGCTCGTCAAGCGATACAAGCACCTGATCAGAAGCAGCAACCGCCGTAAAAGAGTGCGCTGATCCTACAACGCGCAAATATTTCCCTTTATCCAAACACTCATGACGAACGATTGCCACTACTTCATCTATCGTCTTCGGATGCCGAATAAGCTCAGGAGCGGCAGTGACTGACCCCGACCAATTTGTCCAGCTTTTCCGATTCGCTTTCATAGGAAGCATTCCCCTTCTCCGCGGTAGGTTAAGTACTCATCAACAATGCCTTCCCCAGTTATCGCATACAGCATCGGAAACCGTTCACATAATTCCCCAGCCTTCGCATGCCGGAAAAAGATTGGATCTCCCAGCTCGAGAGCCAAACCGCTCGGACAACGAAGCGGCGTCTGCACCTCACCCGCGCCTTCTAACGAAATCAACGTTAAGCCTTCAGGCAAATGCGGCTGCGGCGCTTTTTCCGCGCTAACAGCACCTGAAGCGGTGTAACCCCCGCCCAAGCAGGTTATCATATCTACTCTTGGCTTCCGCACGACTTCCACCGCATATCCAGCAGCAGGCAAATACTGAAAACCAGCATAATGATCGAACAGTGTAGGACAATAAAAACCGGAGCCCACGGTGATTTCCGTTACTCCCTGCTCCAGTTTAGAGCTGCTAATACTCCCAGTGCCTCCAGCGTTTACAAAGCGCAGTTCCGCGCCTAACGCGTGAATGCCTTGCAGCACTTCCTCACGCCTTTCAGCTACTTCTCGAATTGAACGCCGCTTCAGCTGGCGGATGAATGAATTTTTTAACCACTGTCCCGAGACGCGGTCCCCTACCCCAGCAATTTGCGCCTCGTACCCCATTACACCGTCCAGCCTTACCCATTTGGATTGCATAATCCTCTCGACAATCGGCTTAGCCAGTGGCCATGTGGTTACCGGAGATCTCCATATGCCAAAATGCAGTCCTGGATAGTTTGCAGACATATCGATATCCAGACAAAGCGCTGCCTGTACGCCAGTGGCTGCTGCAAGCCGCTCGATATGCTCCACATGCTGAATGGAATCAACCATAAATACAACCGTTCGGCCACTAGCTGCAGCATCTAACAGAATTGATATTTCGCCCGGCTCCCAAACGGGATAACCAAGCAGCAAATCATCAAAGCCATGCTTCAGCAGAAAAGCCGCCTCTCTTGCCGTATAACACATGACGCCTTGATACACTTTGTCTGAATGAAGAATACGTCGAAGAACCTCCACAGACCTTATTGATTTGCTTGCGATACGAATTTTCTTGTCACCCGCCGCAGCCGCAATGGCTCTACTATTCGCATCCAATAAATCAAGATTTACATAAGCAAAAGGCTTCGCTGTCTGCGCAAAAATCCTTTTATATTGCTCATAGTGAGGGAGCTCGATAGGCCATTCTCCATTCTGTTTAAGCATGTTTATTTTTACATTATATTCCTCACTTCTAGTTGAAATCCTTTTTATTTGCTGGCGCTTAGCTTGGCGGGAATGTGAGCAGCCTTGCGTTTGCCGCAAATCCGATAACAAAAAAAGAGCTGCCCTTCTCCCGCCAGCGGCGTTTGAAAGACAGCTCTTTTTTGTATATTCGAAAATGATCTTACGCTTTGTTTGATGAACCAAACTCACGCATTTTGCCCATAACTGTTTGCTTGATTCCTTCGCGACCTGGAGCAAGGAATTTACGCGGATCGAAAGCTTCGGAATCTGCGCTCAACACTTCACGAACGATTTTTGTGAATGTGATTTGGTTTTCTGTATTTACGTTGATTTTCGCTGTTCCTAGCGAAATGGATCTTTTGATGTGCTCAGTTGGGATACCTG
>NZ_JBFRDK010000242.1:0-7336 GCF_052113545.1 Paenibacillus sp. TAF43_2 | reverse complement strand
ATACTTCATTATCCCATCGAAAGGTTTCTAGTACCTCATCAACCAACGTTTCTTTGTTTTTTATTATTTTGACTCCTAAACTCGATCCGCCTGAATTTGGCTTCACGATTACCGGATACCCCAGTCGTTCGACATCTTCAATACATAATTCAGCCGCACTATTCAAATGAATCCAGTCAGGAGTTTCGATGCCTTCATTAAGAAATAGTTTTTTAGATATATTTTTATCCATGCTCAAGCTGCTTGATAAAACACCGCACCCCGTATAAGGAACGCCAAGTGTTTCAAGCGCCCCTTGAATCGTTCCATCCTCACCATACTTCCCATGAAGCGCAAGCAGAGCCACGTCAATATTTTTCACTTTTTCAATGAGTTCATCTTTTCGATTGATTTCAATCGGATACAACTCATACTTTTCTCTATCCAAATTAGCAATCATTTCGCGTCCAGTCATAAGGGAAACTTCTTTTTCTGATGAAATACCCCCCATTATCACTCCAACTCTCATAGCTGTCTCTCCTTCATCATTTGTTTAGCCGTATCACCTATAATTTGAATTCCTTTTATGATGTCCTCATATGCGACACGTGAGAAGCCAAGGCGTATCGTATGATGACCTTTATTATCCGTAAAAAAAATGTTGCCCGGAGTAAATATGACCCCTTTGTGGCGACAGTATTCTAATAAGACATTGGTATCAAAGTTATCTTCGAATTCAATAAAAACATGAAGCCCTCCGTCGCCTGAAAGGCGTTTTAACGGAATAAACGCTTTACAGCACCGAATGACTAATTCACATTTTCGTTTATATTCAGACTTGGCTTTTTTCAAATACTTCTCGAAGTTGCCATTATGAAGATATTGATAAAGTAAGGATTGATCTAATGTGGAGGTGTGGATGCTTCGCGCACGCTTTACACTTTCCAGATAATAAATGAGCTCTTTCTCCGCCAAGACCCATCCAACCCGGAGGCCAGGGAATAGGATTTTCGAAAAACTGCCTAGATAGATGACACTATTTCCATTTCCGTTGCATGCAATTAAAGGGGCAATGTGGTCTCCTGAAAACCTTAGCTCCTCGTTGAACCCATCTTCAATAAGCGGGACTTGATATTTATGGAGCAGCTTGATGACTTCCATTCGTTTATGGGGAGACATCACAATCCCCGTTGGATTATGATAGGAAGGTACAAGATAGGTTAAATCAAACGATCGCTCTGACAATGCCCTCTCCAGCTCCACAAGATTAATCCCGTCTTGCTCCATTTCGATACCCACAATATCAAATCCATGCATCTTAAACAGTTTAATAGCCGCATGATGGGTAGGATTCTCGCAAAGGACACGACCATGTTTCTTAATTAAAGTCGATAAAATGAGATCTAATCCTTCTGTAAAACCGTTCGTAATCAGAATATCCTTACCCTCTAGATTTACCCCTTTATTCTCCATATATCGAAGTAAATATTCCATTAAAGGCTTGTAGCCTTGTGCATATCCATAGTTTAAGATGATTTCACCCTCTATGGACATCCGATCTAAAAATGCTCGTTTGACATTATCGAGATCAAACAGTTTCCCATCCGGTGCGATACTTGTGAAATTGATTTCCCCTGTGCTCGAACGTATCCCGTGCTTGCTAAGATCCATTTTTTCAGCAATCTTCGCTTGCTTGCTAATATTTTGCTTCCAATCAAGCTGCCATAATTGTTCAGTTGCTGCTTCACCGAATTTTTGAGCAACAAAGCTCCCTTTCCCTTTATCTACATACACAAAACCTTCGTCTTTCAAGTCTGCGTATGCATTAACTACCGTATTTCTACTGACATTCAGCATAGAACTGAGTTCGCGCGTAGACGGTAGCTTCTGATTCGCTTGCAATACACCTAAAGTAATTAAACTTTTCATGTATTCTTTTACTTGAGTATAGGCAGGGCTGTCATCCGTCATATTGAATTCAGTAAACATCCAATCCCCCCTAAAAATATAATGACATACATTGATCAATATAATAAGATCCACGATGTCTGATTTTCAGCCTACCTGTGGATAGGTTACAAGCTTGAACGAATATATAACCCATTAGAAATATCAACAATCGCGCTCAAATGACAGGGATGATACTTCCCCATAACGCAAACGTTCGTTTTAATCCTCTTTAATAAGCTTCCATACCTTTTTTGAATAAACTAACCAAACCTTGTAATCCCTAATTTCTTTTCTAAAATCGTATACGCTGTCCATATTAATGTCATGACCAATAAAGGTTACCGGTATTCTTAATTCAGCTTTACTTTTTTGAATTTTTGACAAGTCAATCAATAATCCATCTCTTGTCCATTCTAAAAGGACCGATGATATGTCCTTTGGAATTTCTTGAACATGCCTACCGGTTAGTTTATGAAGCTTAAAAGCAATCACTTTAGCTAAAAGAACTTCATAGTCATATAAGTCGCTAACATAAAGCTTGTTAAACCAGCCATCATCATGTGCAAAATAAGCAAACCTCAGCTTTGGTATATGATGCAATGGCTCACCCATATGGCCAAAAAACAATAATTCAGCGATTTGATTTTTGCTTAAAGCATTTAAATCCTCTTCTTTGGAGAAATCTACCCAACAAAAATCTCCATAGTCATACACGTTTTCTTCAATTAATTCATCCAATCCTTGCTGCAAAACATAATGAAGTCTAGAATGCCAATTCGTCTGTACGTTATGAAAATCATGTTTAAGAAGTATAAGGTTCTCCGGCCTATGATGTACACAGTTCATAAATTCATGAAATTCGATTCCATAGTAACAAAAATAATTCTTCTCATGCTCGCCGCTCACATATATTAAATCCCTAATTAGCTTACTTTTCTTCAATAGATATACCCCTCAAAAGGAAAGATTGGTTTCTATTTCTATAGTACTACATCCTGCATAGGGCGTTATGCAAAACAACGCAAAAACCCCGACCTCTTTTGGGTCGGGGTTTCACATCATTTACTTTTACTCCTATGCCAATACTAGAACTTAAAAATATAATATCTCTTTATTTACTAGCCAAAAACTCATCCAACTGGCGCTGAATCTCAGCTACGTATTCATCAATCCCTGCTGCTTTTAGCTTCTTAATCGCTTTCGGGTATTCCGTTTCAAAATCGACAAAGCCTGAACGTATAGCTGCTAAGTCCTTGCCTGCTACTTCTTTTAGGGCTGTCTCAATCAATTTTACTTTCTCATTATTAAATCGGAAGCCGAGTGAAGCGGAAGTTACTGCCTCGTCATCCCAGGTTTTATAATGATCAATAGATTCTTGTGCTACGTCCGGTCCAAACAATTGATAATTCTGATTTCTAAACATCCATTCATAGAAGAATTCATTTGCAGTCAGCTTTTTGATTCTTCCATCTACAATCTCGTAATCCTTGCCTTCAACGCCATAGAGCGCTAATTGATAATTTTCTTTGGATTTATAAATCCAATTCACGAATTTTATCGCACCCTCTGGATTAGGAGCCGTTACAGGAACGCCTAGAACTTCTCCTCCTGTTGCAGTAATATAACGAGGTTTCTCTGGTGCCAGAAGATAAGTTTTCACTCTAGCATCAGGTGCATTTGCTTTTATTGCATCTATAATTTCCATTTCTTTGCCTAACGAGCCTTCAACCCATAAGTATAGACCTGTCTGCATGCGAGAATCCCGTTCATTGTATTTGATAGTCAGATCCTCTGAATAAAGCCCTGCATCATACATGCTACGGTTAAATTTCGCTACTTTTTGGAAAGCTTCTGATTCATAATAGCTATGTGCTTTTTTGCTGTCTTCGCCAAATACGATTAAATCTTCTACTGCAATAAAATTATACTGCTCTTCTGTAAAATATCTGGTGAGAGGTTTAAAGACAATATCAGCTGGCCCTTTCATTTCCGGGAACTGTTTTTTCGCTTTGGTAGCAAACTCTTTTAAGTCTTCAGCTGTTTTTATTTCGTTCATACCAACAGCCTCTAGTATATCCTGACGAACAGCTACCAATTGATACATAGCCGATGACGGAGCATACGCGGACGGAATTCCATGAATTTTGCCATCAATTACCGCACCTTGAAACTGTTCCATCGGCAGCACTTTGAGCATATCCTGGCCATACTGCTTAATTAGATCATCCAATGGCATGCTTTGCTTCTTATTCACAATGGTAGAAAGGTCGGGAAGACCATCCCAATAAAGATCAATCGGTTCATTTGCAGCGAGCATAATATCTTTTTGCTCCCAGTACTGAGCCCATGGCACAAAAATAACTTTCAACTTTAATCCGAGATCGGCTGCCATTTTCTCTGAAAACTCTTTTTCAAGAAATTCAGTCATACGATCACTTTCGTCCCCCGGGTACAAGATGGTAAGTGTTTCGAGCTTCCCCTTTCCTCCAACCTCTTCCTTGTTGCTACACGCTGCTAGTATTGAAGTGGAAACTAGCATTAAAACCAAAAAGATAAGCATTTTACTGGATTTCATTGATAACCCTCCCTATTTAATGGTTAATGTATGTTAGGCCTAGATAGGCTTCAAACCATGTATCGCTTATTCCTTTACTGCGCCCGCCATAATGCCATGAACGAAATACTTTTGAATAAAAGGAAATAGGAAAATAATAGGACCAATTGTAATTACGGTAATTGCCATCTTTACGGTTTCTGCTGGCAGCGTTATGTTGCCGGAAGCCCCAGAGGGAATACGGCCGGAGCTGATCGCATTTACATTCGATAGAATGTTGTAGAGATAGTATTGCAGCGGAAATAGATCCTTGTCGTTGATGAAGATGAGTGCATTCCACCAATCATTCCAATAATTCAGCGCATACATTAACCCCACTGTGAGCAGGGCAGTCTTGCTTAAAGGAAGAGCTACTTTCAAATAAATGGTGAAATAATTAGCTCCATCCATCTCCGCCGCTTCGTATAAAGACGGTGAAATGCTAGAAAAATACGTTCGCAATAAAAACATATTCCATACGCTAAAAATAGAAGGAAGGATTAACGCCAAAATACTATTTTTCAGTCCGTAATAATTCACGCTAACCATATACCACGGTATCAAGCCGGCCGAGAAAATAATCGTAAAATTGCTAATGAATGCGATAATATTGCGATATCTTAGCTTTTTTACGGATATCGAGAATGCAATCATACTTGTAATCAGCAATGCGCTTACTGTGCCAATTACAGTTACAAAGATGGTTACGCCGTAAGATTTCAATATCTTCATTCCACTATTCACATAGATATATTTATACGTATCCAAACTTGGACTCAGCGGGATAATGGAATAACCATTTTTGACAATGGCCTGCTCAGATGAGAAGGAAACACTTAAGGTCAATACAAGCGGGTATAAACAAATGAGTGCAAATAAGCCAATAAAACAATACGCCAAGCTCTTTACGAGCCTATCTCCAAGCAATCGATTAGTTTCCATTATTAAAATAGACCCTCTCCATCGTTTATTTTCTTAGCCGATTTGTTAGCTGCAGAGATTAGAATTAATCCCATTAGAGACTGAAATAATCCGATTGCAGTCGAATAAGAAAAGCCCAACGTGCGCATAGACTGGTAAACATAAGTATCGATTACGGTAACCTCGTCAATAAGTACCGGGTTATTGCCGACAATGCCGTATATCATACCAAAGTCACCATAAAAGATCCGTCCAACGCTTAGTAAAGTCAAGACAATGATTGTTGGTTTTAACATAGGAATGGTTAAGAAAATAATGCGCTGCAGCTTATTCGCGCCATCTACTTTCGCTGCTTCATACAAGCTCCCATCAAAGTTAGCCATTGCAGCCATGTAAAGAATCGAGCTATACCCGCTCCACTTCCATACACTCGAGAGAATAATGATCCATTTCCAATACTTCGGTTCTGAATACCATCTAATCGGATCTGCCCCAAAAAATTCCAAAATATTGTTGGCAACACCTACATCCGTTGAGAAGATCCCATAAAGAATAGCGCCCACTACAACCCACGATATAAAATAAGGAAAAAACATCATGCTTTGAGCAATCCGTTTAAACGATTTATTCCGTATCTCGTTTAAGAAAACAGCGATACTGACTRGAACAATAATGCCTAATATGAGGCTGAAAAAGTTAATGTATAAGGTGTTATAGGTAACCTTCCAGCCCATGCTATTTTTAGAGAAAAAGTAAGTGAAGTTATCAAGACCAACAAATTTACTGCCAAATATGCCGTCAACTACATTAAAGTCGGTAAATGCCATCCATATTCCTGCAAAAGGGATGTAGCTGAACATGATTAATACAACAAGCGCAGGCACGCACATGAGATACAATATTCTGTTTTTCTTTATCTCATATAAGAAACCTTTCACAACTGAACTCATTACATCACTACCTTTGCATCGTTATCGAGCGGCTATCGCGTAATGTTTCTTGCAGCTCTTCCTTTAAATGATCGATATCAATTACTGTACCTGTAACCCTTGCTCTCTCAGCTGCATAGGCCATAATGTGACTTTCTACTGATCTATCAATGGAAGATCTGCTGTTGCTGTCCTCATTTTTTAAATTGTCCAAGAAATCGATCATCAGTCCTGTATCCCCGCCATTATGTCCGCCATTCATGGCAGCTGGCCGGATCACGGTGTGCTCATATTGTTCAGACATATTGGATGTGAACCGCGTTACTTCAATGATATTTAAGCTGTCATCACCTCTAATTTCTCCATGCTCGCACATAATTTTAAGCGTACGATACATCTTATTGGTAAAACCGCTTAAATTAAAGGTGACCGTTACGCCATTTTTGAACTCAATAATGGATGCTTGATGGTCACAAACATTATTATCAGACCGATAAACACAGCGTCCGTATGGGCTTGTTTCCAAAGCCTTCAATAATCCCTCTTCAGTCTGATCTACCGAAATCGTTGTAGCCGGCCATTGGCCTCTGATTGGAAGATAAGCTTTCCTTGCATCGAAGCGGCAATCTGCGGCAACTTTACAATCTAGGCATCGTTCAGCGCTATTCGCTGGTGCATTCTCTTCTTTAAAATAAGTCAGGTCCCCATAGGAAGAAATCCGCTTCGCATCACTGTCCACAAGCCATGCCAATATATCCATATCATGACACGATTTCTGCATAATAATTGGGCTCGCTAGGTCGCTGTTTCTCCAATTCCCCCTTACAAAAGAATGAGCCATATGATAATTTCCGACGTTTTCATTATGCTGAATGGTTATGATCTTTCCCAGCTCATTGCTATCAATAATTTTTTTTATTTCTGCGAAGAAATTTGTATATCGGAGCACATGACAAACGATAAC
>NZ_JBFRDK010000241.1:0-7375 GCF_052113545.1 Paenibacillus sp. TAF43_2 | reverse complement strand
TAATAATATAGTCCATGATTGAATCCTCCTTGTAATGTGAAACAAGCTATTTGATTATATGCGGTTAATTCTATTGTTTATAACCTTTTTTATATGAAATGAAACAAGAGAATTGAAGTTATAGACGAGTAAAAGGAGATTAACGAGCGCGGTCCAGTTATTTTTCGTTGACAAAGCAATCTTACATCCTTATTATTAGTTTGAATTCAAACTAGTTTAGGCGGTGCTCTGAATGGGAGAAGACAATCACATTACACGTTTTCCTTGGGAGCAAGAGGACAGCAGTACATTGCTTATAAAGCTGGCATTTACGAATATTCGGCGCGAGATTGAAACTTCGCTTCGGCCGCTTGGCCTCACTCCTCAGCAATCACAGTCGCTTCATTTGCTCGCTATGAAACCAGGCGTGATGAACGCCGACTTGGAGAAGCTGCTATTTATAGACAAATCGAGTGTAACCAGCTTGATCAACGGGATGGTGAAGAGAGGCTGGGTTGTAAGGCGTGCGCATGACTCGGATGCAAGAATGAAAAGAATTTATTTAACCGAGCAAGGGGTAGAAATGTCCTTGAAAGCTTCAAATGCTGTTGCACAAGCGAAAGAGAAATCGGACCATTTGCTAACCAAGAAAGAAGCGGCACATCTGCATGTTTTACTCAGAAAAATCATTAAAGCGTATGAGTAAGCGATACGCTTGTTATATTCGGACATATAGTTTGAATTCAAACTAAATGTAGTCTAAAACAGGAAAGGACGTTACGGGATATGGAAGCTGCAGATAAACAAAAAATAGGCGAGAAGCTGCTGCCTATATTAGCTTTTACTTTAGTCTTCTCCATTATGAATGCTTCAATGTTTAATGTTGTTATGCCTGTCATCAGCAAGGAATTTGGCATTACCGCCTCACAGGTGAGCTGGCTGATTACGGGGTATATGATTGTTTTTGCAGTAGGCTCCGTTACATACGGAAAGCTCGCGGACAAATATCGGCTTAAGGATCTATTGACCTTCGGATTAATTATCTTTGCACTTGGATCGATTGTAGGTTTGCTCGCTTCTGAATATTGGATGATCGTGCTTGGGAGGGTGCTGCAAGCAAGCGGGGCAGCCGTTATCCCAGCTACAGCGATGATTGTCCCTGTACGCTATTTCTCTCCTGAGAAGCGTGGCAGGGCGTTAGGTACGGTTGCTGCGGGTCTTGCTCTTGGAACCGCACTCGCGCCTATTGTTGCCGGAATCGTTACAAGCTTCATCAACTGGAGATTTCTATTTTTAATATCAGTCATTCCGCTGATTGCACTTCCGTTCTTTAGAAAATATTTAGACAACGATAGAGGAAAAGCTCAAAAAATTGACTATTTGGGCGGCATTCTGCTTGGAGGCTCCGTCGCATTATTACTGATGTCCATTTCAGTTGGTAGTTGGTTTATTGCTCTAGGCGGTGCTGTAACGCTCGTTTTATTTATTGTGCGCATTCGAACAGCGTCTGAGCCGTTTATCCAGCCCAAGCTGTTCAGCAATAAGAAATATACGTTTGGCTTAATCATGACCTTTCTAGCTACATCGTTAAGCTTTAGCATGCCTTTTGTAACCCCACAGTTTTTGGCGGGACTTAATCAGTTGTCCCCTGCCATTATCGGCTTTGTTATGTTTCCTGCAGCTATTACCTCTGCTTTGATGGGGCGTCGCGGTGGCAGGCTTGCAGATGAGAAAGGCAACTCGTTTTTAGTATACCTTGCGATTTCATTAAGCTTTACTTGTTTTATTTTGTTATCAGTGTTTGTTGGATTATCGCCATATCTAATCGTGTTTTTGTTAATATTCGGCAATATAGGTCAAACCTTTATGCAAATTGCGATGTCGAACACGATATCAAGAACGCTTGCCAAGGAGCAAATTGGAGTTGGGATGGGACTCATGTCCTTGCTTAACTTTATCTCGGGAGCGATGACCACAAGCATTATCGGCAAGATGCTGGATTTGAAGCAAACGGCAGTCCATTTTAACCCATTTGCCATTCATAACGGGGCATACCTATATAGCAATATTTTCTTTTCCTTAGCAATCTTGGCTGCAATCATTGTTGGCTTGTATTATTTGCTATTCAGACCATCGCGTGATCAAGCAGCTTTGCAGACAAAGCTTGAAAAGAGCAAATCATCTTCAAGAGCGATTTCATAATAAGGATATAAAATATTTGAATTAGATGAATGATGCGAAAAATGATAAAATTTGACTCTGCCTACAAGTGTAATAAACTGGAAATTATATGATTTAACTAGAAGGAGAGAGTGAGATGAGCAAACCTTTAGTCGTAATTGTCGGGGCTGGACCGGGTGTAAGTGCAGGTGTTGCAAGGAAATTCGGTAACGAAGGATTTCGTGTTGTGCTTGCAGCAAGGAACGAGGATGCTCTGGAAACTTATACGAAGGAGCTTAATGATAGCAAGATTGAAGCCTACAGCATTAAGGCTGATGCAGCCGATTCAATATCATTAACTTCTGCATTTGAACAAATTAAGCAGCTTTATGGTTCCCCTGATGTTCTGGTTTATAATGCGGCTGTCATATCTAAGGCTACACCAACAAAATTAACCGAAACGCAGCTGCTTGAGGAGTTTAAAGTAAATGTTGTTGGGGCGTTAACAAGCGCGAATCAAGTCATTCCTAATATGATTGAGCATAAGAAAGGGGCAATACTGTTTACTGGCGGCGGATTGGCGCTGGCACCTGCTGCTGAATTGTCGTCATTGTCGATTGGTAAAGCGGGAATTCGCTCTCTGGCCTTCACACTTTCACAAGAGCTACAACCGCATGGCATTTATGTCGGCACAGTAACAATTGCTGGTTTTGTTGCCAAAGGAAGTTTCTATGATCCAGATGAAATTGCGGATCAATTTTGGAATTTATACATCAATAGAAGTGAAGTCGAGTATTTATATAAGCAAGACTAATGGGGAAGAGTAGAAAAAGCATGCCTGAGCCGAATGGTTTGGGATGCTTTTTTATTGCTGCTTGACATCTCTAACTGTATGAAATAATATTACAGTATACAAAAAAGTTACAGTTAGTTAGATAAACTGAGGATAACGGGAGAGATGAAATAAATGAAATCAACTTATTTGCCATTGTTTGAACAAATGACCTTTAAAAACGGCATTGAATTAAAAAACCGGATCGTTATGGCGCCAATGACGAATTTCTCATCAAACGAAGATGGAACGGTATCGGAAACGGAGCTGAGCTATTATAGCCGCAGATCGGGTGGTGTAGGCCTAGTCATTACAGCTTGTGTTTACGTTTCACCAAACGGAAAAGGATTTCACGGCGAATTTGCAAGCGACAGCGATGACATGATTCCGAGTCTACAGCTCTTGGCAGCAACAATTAAAGAAAAGGGCGCTAAAGCAGTGCTTCAAATTTTTCATGGCGGTAGAGAATGCCCAATTAACCTCGTCCCAAATGGTGATGTGGTAAGTGCGAGCGCTGTAGCTTCGGAGCAGAACGCTGGGGTTACACCTAGAGCATTATTAGATGAGGAAATTGAATCGATTATTCGCGACTTTGGAGAAACGACTAGAAGAGCAATTGAGGCGGGGTTCGACGGTGTTGAAATTCATGGCGCAAACGGTTATCTTGTCCAACAATTTTTCTCTCCGCATTCCAATGTACGTGAGGACCGTTGGGGAGGCAATATTGAGAACAGATTGCGCTTCCCATTAGCCGTCGTTGATGAAGTGAAGCGAGTTGTTGCTGCCTATGCGGAAAAACCTTTCCTAGTCGGTTACCGCTTCTCCCCTGAGGAGGCGACTACGCCTGGTATTACCATGTCGGATACATTTAGGCTTCTAGACGAGCTAAGCAACAAAGACCTCGATTATCTTCATGTATCGTTAATGGATTTCTGGTCATTGCCTAAACGAGGTGCTGAAGAAACGAAAACGCGTATGCAATGGATACAAGATCGTGTAGGTCATTTAATTCCGATTATTGGCGTTGGCTCTATTCATACCCCAGAAGATGCTGTAAAGGCAATAGATATCGGCATTCCACTTGTTGCGATTGGCCGTGAAATTATTGTTGAACCGGATTGGGTCGAGAAAGTGCAAGAAGGCCGCGAATCGGAAATAAAAACAACGCTCAGCAAGGATGATCAAGATCGTTTGGTCGTTCCTACCCCGCTCTGGCAAGCAATTGTTCATACGCCAGGCTGGTTCCCGCTAGGCGATTAATATAGATGACAGGAAAACAGGTCAAGCATTTCTTGACCTGTTTTTTTTGCGTCTTTAATCGATTTAATCTTTTTTTAGTGTATCCAGCACGACAATGAATTGGCAGTTGTTTTAGTACTAAAGTTATTGTATCATTGTCTAATAGGTAGGCAACCTAACTATTTCGCGAAGTAGTTTGGCGGCCAATAGGCCATAATAAATAAAAATGTTTAGGAGTGCAGAGCATATGGAGCAATTGAGTCAGAAGAAAAAGTTAACAATCATGATTGCACTGATGGCAGCTATGTTTTTCGCAGCTATTAATCAGACAATCGTAAGCACGGCTATGCCGCGCATTATTGCCATCTTGGGTGGCATAGAGTATTACACATGGGTTATAACCATTTATATGCTCACATCAACGATTGCTACTGTACTTGTAGGAAAGCTTTCGGATATTTACGGAAGGAAGCCGTTTTTGTTAGTCGGTATCGTGTTATTTATAATCGGAGCCTTCTTATGCGGTACATCAACTACGGTATTCCAGCTCATCACTTATCGTGGTATTCAAGGTATAGGCGGCGGTATTCTTATGTCGGCAACCGTGACGGCGGTTGGTGATTTGTTCGCACCTAGGGAAAGGGCGAAATGGACTGGATTAATGATGGCCATAYTCGGCTTCTCAAGTGTAATTGGACCAACATTAGGCGGCTTTATGGTCGATCATATCGCTTGGAAGTGGATTTTCTGGATTTTTCTACCGCTTGGCATTATTGCATTTGGGATGATTTGGTCCATGTTTCCAAAAACAGCGCGTAAAACAACGGAATCCATTGACTATTGGGGTTCATTATTGCTTTCACTGATGCTTATTGCATTGCTGCTCGGCTTCTCATGGGCAGGTACAAAATATGACTGGGGCTCGCCACAAATTATTGGCATGTTCGCCTCTGCTGCAGTGTTGTTAGTTCTATTGATTCTTGTAGAACGTCAAGCCAAAAGCCCTGTATTGCCTTTGTCGATGTTTAAAAACAGCATTGTAACGATCTCCAACTCCGTCGGTTTCCTTATGAATGCCGGCATGATGGGCGCAATGATGTACCTGCCATTCTTCGTACAGGGTGTGCTTGGTATTTCACCAACGAACTCGGGTTTTGTAAATATGCCGATGTCGATCGCCATGATCTTCCTAAGTGCAATGTCTGGTCGTTGGATTTCCAAATCAGGGAAATACAAACGATTCGCCCTCATCGGTATGCCATTCATGGTCGCGGGAATGCTTATGATGGCATTCATGACTAACGTTGGCGTTGCGGTTGCTGCGATGATCGTATTTGGTATTGGACTTGGTATTTCGATGCCAGTATTTACACTTACCGTTCAAAATGCAGTAGAGCCTTCACAGCTTGGTGTGGCTACAGCTACAGCTACGTTGTTCCGTAACCTGGGCGGTACGATTGGTATCGCAGTAATGGGTACGGTTATGAACTCCACTTTGACAAGCAAGCTGAAGGATGCTGTCGCAGCAGGTCAAGGACCTGATTTAAGTCAAGTAGATGCGGCTACAGCTGAGAAACTGTCTAGTTTCCTTAACCCGCAAATGCTGCTTGATCAACCGAAGCTTAAAGAGCTTCATGCGACGCTGCCGGAACAAATTCAGCCTTTGTTTACACACATCATCGAGATGGTTCGCTCGGTACTGAGTGACTCTTTGACGGTTGTATTCTTGTTCGGTATGTCCTTGCTGATCGTCGCATTTGTACTCGTGTTCTTCTTGAAAGAAATTCCGCTTCGCTCTTCTGACAAGAAAGAAGCAGTTAGCGTAGAGCCATCTGAAAAGTTGAAAAAAGAGCCTGCTCTTAATAATTAATAAGAGCGGCTCCTATAGGAGGGATTTCGCTTCCTGCAGCTTGCAGGAAGTGAAATCCCTTTGTTTATTAAAAGTCTTCATTCGTTTTGGCAGAGTCCAAATAGTTGAATACTTGGTTTAACATGATGACAAGCTGATCACTTTGCTCCTTGCCTAAATGATCAATCATGCCTTTGAACATGGAGATAAAACGGTCTATTGCTTTTTGGGCAATTTCTTCGCCAGTGTCCGTTAACGTTATTTCGGTAATTCTTCGATCTGTGCTATCGGATGTACGAACCACATGGCCAGATGCAATTAAGCTATTAAGCATCTGTGTAACGGTTGGAGAGGTGACTTGCAGCAACTTACTGATTTCTGTAACCGTCGTCCCTGTTGAACCTTTATCATTGCTTTTTTTCACACATACGAGCATACGAACTTCGCTCGCTTTAAGACCGCCCCACATCGTTTTTTTCCGCCAGTCGGCTTTAGCGAACTTTTGGAAAACATCGATTAAGTCTGTTACATTCTCATATTTATCTGCGGACATTGGATTCACCTCGGTGAACTTATTTTATAAAGTAATTAGGTTACCTACGTAATTATAGTTATTATGATGACAGGAAGTCAACAAAACAACAGAAATGAGGTGGAACATGAACAACTACGAGGAATGGAAAGAATTGTTTCCGCAATTAAAGGTTGTTTACAAAAAATTAAAAACCGAATGGTATAAAGGAATAGATTGCAGCTTCTCCATTAATCAAACAAGAATGCTTCAACATTTAGATAAACAAAGTCCCATGAAGTCAACGGACCTAGCTGAATTGCTTTTGGTTACTGCGGGCGGGGTTACGCTCATCGGGGACAAGCTCGTGGAAAGAGGGCTTATTCGCAGAAATCGCAGCGAGAATGATAGACGAGTCGTTTATTTGGAAATTACAGATGAAGGCAAACAATTTGTGAAGGCTTTTAATGAAAATGATGATGCTATTATCCGATATATGAGTGAGAGGATCTCGCAAGAGGATTTGGAGCATTTGAGACGAATATTTACATCGCTTGATGATTAGCGGGATCTAATCGAAACATTTCAGCAGCAAGAATTGGAAGGGGAATACGGAAGTATGGTTATGGATCAAATGCAAAAAATGAAAGACATGAAGCAGCAAATCACTCGTTTTCTAATGATGTACAAATTTGCGATTCAAGAGCTTGAGACAAAAGTCGAAATATTAAAGGAAGAATTTCATTTACTGCATGAATACAATCCGATTGAGCATACAAGCTCGCGCCTAAAGTCGCCCAAGAGC
>NZ_JBFRDK010000240.1:0-7446 GCF_052113545.1 Paenibacillus sp. TAF43_2 | reverse complement strand
ATTCAGATCGCCATGAAGCTAAGCTGAATGTTCTCATTGATGGACAGCTAGTTGATACGATTGTGTTGACAGATGATCCTGCGGATAGCCGTGGCGTTCTGTCTTGGCACTATCAAGCGGTTTCTAACAAGCTGGAGGATGCAGGATCATACGGTTATCTTTGCAAAGTTATTTTACCTAGTGCATTGACTGCTAAGCTGAACAAAAATCGCAGGTTTAAGCTTCAGCTCGAAGCCGAACAAGGCGGTTTGACGCTTTACGGACGCAATGCTGGTCGTTATCCGATTGATATTATCATTCACCATAGAGGTTAATTCATGAAGTGTCATCCGTTATTTGCTACTCCGTCCATGATGATTTATGATTAGAAAAGTTACGAATTTGTTAACGGATCTGTTGAAAATAATCGAATGGGATCTTGTAAAATAGAGGAAGTAGACAAAGAGGGGGTACATATAGATGAACGTTCCTGCAGGTGTTTGGATTTTTTCGGGTATTATCGTTGTATTGCTCACATGGCTGACACTTTGGGTTACAAAAAAAGCCTATTCGAAAAAATGGGATGAATCGGATCATTAGTTGTAATGATAAACTAAACTTTAGATAAGATTAGATGGAAGGAAAGACTCTTTAGCTACGCGGCTGAAGAGTCTTTTTTGTGCAAGTAGAGACTAATCATCCTATGTATTTCAAGCTATAAAGGAAAGCTGGCATTCTTTTTAATATAAAGCTGTGCCCGTTTTGCAAGGCGAATGATTATAAAAAAGATAAACTGTTTGCGTTGTGCCTACTTTATAGTATTTTAAAATAGAAATTCTTTTATAGGGGGTAAATAGGATGTCTTTATTTTCTCAAACAATAACTGACTTTTGGAAGGCGCCATTTTTGAATGGAGATGTCCTGTATAGCGATGATGTTTTTACTGTCGCCACTAACGATGACCTGAGCGAAGATCGTCGGGTCATGTTGCTGGAAAGCTCCGACGGCCGAGTAATGGCGATCCTAACAGCTGCATTGGCCGAAAAGATTGGTCTTTATCAAGGACAAGACCTGTCTGAGTCGACCTTTCGCCGGAAATTGAAAGAAGCGGGAGTAGCTTTGCATGGTGCGGATTATCTTTTTTATTTTTCAGAAGCCGATAAGTACAAATTACTGCAAGAAAACCAGGATGGTGTCTTGCGACAGTTAACAGTGCAAGATGATTTAATCTTCTCCGAGTTCCAGTCATTAGCCTCGGAACAAGATTTGGATGACGCTTATGTGGAATTAGATCACTGGGCAGTGTTCGGATCTTTTGAGCAAAACCGCCTGGCCAGCGCCGCCAGCATGTATCCTTGGGAGAATGTGCAAATAGCGGATCTTGGCGTACTGACTTTGACGTCTTTTAGAGGAAAAGGTCACGCCCGCAAAGTAGTGCGTACAATAAGTAAATACGCCTATAGTCAGGGATACGAACCCCAGTACCGATGCCAACTCGATAATCAGGCTTCTACGTCGCTGGCTAAAGCGGCGGGTTTGACGCTGTTTGGAAAGTGGGAAGTGATTTCTCCAGAATCGATTGTCTGATAATGCGCCAGATGATGTCTGCGCGGAAAACTTGACACGACACCTTTTGGTGTCCTATAATCGATGTGACTCCAAAAGGTGTCTTAATAAGCTGTAATGTCGTTTAATAGGCAGCATTACAGTAAATAATAATGAAAAGGTGGGGGTGGTTTTGAACGATAAAGGTCAGATGAGGGATGTTTACGACGCTGTTGCCGATCCAACAAGGCGAAAGCTAATTCAATTGTTGGCAGAAGTTGAAGACTTGCCCCTACATGAGATAACGGTTCATTTTCAAATGGGTCGAACAGCGGTTTCCAAGCATTTGGCAATCCTGAAAGATGCCGATCTTGTCATTGCTCAAAAGGTTGGCAGAGAAACGAGATATCGATTGAATGCTAATCCATTGAAAGAAATTAAAGATTGGGTATCATTTTACGAAGGATTCTGGAATGAAAGAATAGATAAATTAAAACTTATATTGGAGGAAAAAAAATGAAACCAGATGTATCATTAGATTTTCAATTTACAAGCTCAATCGACCAAGTGTGGAATGCTTTAACGGATTCGGATACGCTTGCGAAATGGATTTGGAATAATGATTTTGAACCAGTCGTTGGACATAAATTTCAGTTCAAAACGGAGCCTTCCGAATGGTGGAACGGCATTGTAGATTGCGAAGTACTTATAGTGGACGAGCCTCATACCTTATCTTACACTTGGATAAGTGCCGGAGAAAATACGACAATTACATGGACTTTGAAAGAAGGTTCAGATGGAACGGTTCACCTGCACCTCGACCAAACTGGATTTAGTGAAGAAACAAAATCCCGTCCGGGAGCAATTGAAGGAGCTAAATCTGCTTGGACTTACAAGGGCGATCAGCTTGGAAAAGTGTTAGCCGAACTATAATATGATTTTTCAACTTTCATGATGCAAGTTATTCAACACCAAACTTAATTCATCGTTTTATACAAATAAATCATTTTTTAAAAATAGGGCGCAATTCCGCAGTAAGAATTGTGCTCTTTCTTTTTCATAAGATGCCTTTTGAAATCATCTTAAATGAGCAAACATAGCAGGTTGGCTGTAGAAGCTTGCTTTTATCATATACAGAGACAAATTTTTAGAGATTGGAGAGGAGATCACAATGAAAATAAAGCAATTAATTGCGAACAATATTAACAAATTAGATGAAGTACTGCCAGTAGATAAATCGTTAGGCATAGCTGGTTTATCTGGATCTGGAAAAACAACTTTTTCTCAAACCATTGGTGAAGAATCGAAGAAACGTCTCGTTTCCTTATTGCCAAAGGCGGAGTATCAGTATCTATTTCCTAATATTATGGAAACCAATTTCAGTGCCATTAAGATGGAGGAAATGCCGCTTGTCCTTTTTCTAGGTCGATCATCCATTTCTTCAAATCCTCGTTCAACTATTGGTACGCATACTGGCGTGTTTACTGAAATTCGAGTTGCTCTTGCTGAAAAGTATAATCTTTCTCCAGAAGTTTTTTCATTTAATAATGAATTAGGCTGGTGTCCAGACTGTAAAGGCCGCGGAACAACTAAAAATATCGAATGTAAAAAATGTATGGGGAAACGTTACAATCAAGAAGTTGAACAATATAAATTTGAGTTATTGGATCAAGCACAGAGTATATCGGACATCAACAATTTCAGCGTGGAAACAATTTATTCACTAGCAGAAGTTCTAAAGATTAGTGAAGGTAAACAAAACATTTTAAAAAATATAATCAATATGAATATTGGTTACTTAACGTTAAATCGGATTATGGGAACATTGTCAGGTGGAGAAGTAACTCGGCTCTACTTGGCTGAATTTATGGCTACAAGTGAGAATACGGTTATTATTATCGACGAAATTTCCGTAGGTCTTGATCATCAAACGTTATTGAAGATTTTAGCTGAGATAAAACAATTAGGGTTTAAAAATCAAATTTGGCTCATTGACCATTCTGACACGGTGCTGGACACAGCGGATAAGCATTTGTTTTTTGGACCTGGCAGCGGTAAATACGGCGGAAAAATAGTGGAAGAATCACCACGTCCAAAGCCAATCCACGGGGAACGAAACGAGGCAGCACCAACAGAATATTATCAATTTCTTGATCTTCACTGCCGGAATATTCAAATCAGTGAAATTCAGATTCCTAAAAATAGACTTGTCACTTTTACAGGCGAGTCAGGCTGTGGCAAATCCACACTTGTTAATGAGTGCATGTCCAAGGATTTTGTGAAGCGCTATCCGAAGGATAAGCTGGTTATGGTTGGGCAGGATCGTAACCAATCAATCACTAGCCGGTCAACCGTTGCCACTTTTCTAGATATTAAAAAGAAGCTTACAAAATATAGTGATGATATTGATGATATTTTTCAGCGCTCGATTGAAGATATTATTGTTGAGCTGCCAAATGAAGACATCGCTCATAAACGCTTGAGCTTATTGATCAAGCTAGGACTTGGTTATTTGACGTTGGAGAGAAAAACACAATCCTTATCAACGGGTGAATTTCAATGTGTTCATTTAGTTTCTGAGTTGTTTGCGGGCTCCAGAAACCCGAATACGCTATTTATTTTTGACGAGCCTTCAAAAGGGTTATCACAAAATATTTTGAATCAATTCATTGATAGTGTGAGGGTCATTCTACAGGATGAATCCGTCTCCATGATCATGATTGAACATAATTCGTATATGCTGGAAAGCTCTGATTTTATCGTTGATTTTGGCAAAAGACAGCATGCACCCGTGGAGGATCTTGATGTTGTCAGTCATGATGATTATTACCGGGAACAAAACCATGAAGATAAAGCTGCTCCTTTCCATATTCCTTCAACACTAGATCAAAAAAATGGCGTTAATTATTTAAAAGAAAACCAGATTGCCTATTTTAAAAATGCGGAAAACGTTTATAAAGGCGGCATCTTAAAAAGTTTATCATCAATGGCTCGTCTCATTTATGGTGAATATGAATCAGATACCATTGCACCCGTCATCGCCATTGATTTGGAACGCCACTTGTACAGCCAATATACTTTTCTCTACGAAATTGGCGGCTTAATCAACCATATTGTGGCGGCACATCCAACCAATAAAGATACGAATAGCTTCGATTTCTATAATCAAGGCAATCATTGCCCATGCTGCTCTGGCCGCCGTGTAATTGAAAAATTTGATTTTGATATTGTTATTCAGGACAAAGACGCGCCATTCTGGGATGGCTTATTGCATCCAGATGTGATGGATATTTTGAAGTTTTATCAATTCCCAAAAATAAAATTTATTTTTGAAGAGATTAAAAATGAGCTCGGCCAGAATATAAGCAAAAGTTATGCAGAGATGACAGACGCAGAAAAGCATACTTTTTTGTACGGATATTGGGAAAAGTCATTCTATGATAAAGTAGGCAAGGCATCAAGGACTTGGGAAGGCTTTAATCACATCATTGGGATGTATATGGTGGTATCGAAATCGGAGATTAAAGAGCGTATAAAAGAATCCAAAAAGTTGATTACTTGCCCAATTTGTCAAGGAACGGTATTAAAGCATCATAAAAAGCTAAAGTTTGGCGAGACGGATATTCGTGAGATTATTCAGCAGCCTCTTGATCATGTCATTAAAACCGTTGGAAATCTAAAGGTTCTAGACAAAATGAAAGCGATTGTCGGGGGCGATATGGTTTTGACGGAAGAGGTTTCTCTATTGCCTAGGGAGACGCAAGCTGCGTTGAAAATGCTTGAACTAGAGGTCGCGAGCTTTTCCCACTATGAAATGGTCTTGCAAAATGTGCTGCCGTTCTGGGGCCGTATCAGCAACAGTATCGAATCCATCAGTATTAATAATCGGATCACCGTCTGTGATTTTGCCAATATCACCGAAACGAGAGAAACGATCATTGATAAGTATTTCACCAATGGTAAATACAAAAAACTGACCTATGTCTATGAAGCGTTTGGTTACAAAAAAATTGTTACCTTAATAAATAAAATTAAAGCCAGCCAGCCATGTCCATTCTGCAAAGGGAAAAGAGTAATTTCGGAAGATGGCCTACACGATGGCGTGTTCAAATTATCGGTACCATGTGTTAGCTGTTATGCAAGTGGCATCAATGATGAAGGGCTTAAGGAAATTGTTGAAGGCATAGACGTGCAAACATGGCTGACAGGCAAAGTAAGTGATGTTGTTAAAGACAGCTCAAATATTGAGGCGGTAGCTGATATTCCAATTTTCAATCGCATTCGTGAGTTGAATAAACAAGAAATGATGGCTGTTTACCAATTCCTTGAGCAAAGCTAGATGTCAAGCACTGAAAGAACTCATTTGCAATCCTAAATTGCAGATGAGTTTTTTTGTTATGCTGAAGGTTGTATAATAACTTTGGGAAATCGTGTATAATGTGGGTATTATTTTAGAAGGGGATGCCATTAATTGAATGCAATTGATTTAGAAACGTCGCTCATACATAAGAAAGAGAATCGTTACTTTGTTCTAGCGCTTATCTTTAGTGTTTTCATTTATTTATGTCTGTTTATTTCTATTATTTTCATTTTCATCCTACCGATTCTTATTCTTCTGCCCTTATTCGCTCAAGCGGTTATGATGGCAAGCATTCGAACCAATGGCGTTCGGATCACACCGAGACAATTCCCGGAAGTGTTCGCAATTGCCCAGGCACAGTGTGAGCGGATGGGCTTTACTGTTGTACCGGATCTATATGTTATGGAGTCAAGCGGGATATTAAATGCGTTTGCTTCGCGCTTTTTTGGCCGCAATATGGTGGTGCTTTATTCCGATTTGTTCGAAATGATTCAGGCGGGTGGGGAAAAAGAGCTCACTTTTGTCATTTCACACGAGCTCGCCCACATCAAACGAAATCATTTGTCGAAGCAGCTGCTCATATTGCCGGCGTTATGGCTTCCATTTCTTGGAGAAGCATACTCGCGGGCTTGCGAATATACATGCGACCGTATGGCAGCTTATTACACCAATGATGCTGAAGCCGCAATGAATGGTTTAACGATATTAGCCATCGGCAAAACGCTCTACAAACGGGTAGACCGTGAGGAATATTTACTGCAAAGCAGCTATGAGAAAGGTTTGTTTGTATGGCTGGCTGAGAAGCTATCGACTCACCCGCCTCTGCCGAAGCGTATCTACGCGATTCAGCAATATGCAGGCATCTCATCGAATATCATTTTTAAGACATCCTCTTCGCGAATAGCACTTATCATCGTTTTGGCTGTTATTCTTGTTCTCGGGGGATCTGTTACGATCGGGGTGACCTTCTCGAAATCGATTGATACCTTTATGTCTTCTCTTGATGGTCCGCCAACCGATGATCAAATGCTTGGTGCGGCTTCAGAGGCTGATTTTGAGCTCGTTAAATCTCTGCTTGATGCTGGAGGAAATCCGAATGCAGCAGACGATGAAGGATGGACAGCGCTAATGTGGGCAGCCCAGCTAAATGAAACAGCAATCGCTTCTTCATTGATAGACGCGGGAGCGCAATTGAATGTGATTGAGCAAAGTTATGAAGAAACGGCATTAACGATAGCGTTGTATAATGAAAGCATAGAGATGGTAGCGTTATTGCTGGAAGAAGGAGCTAATCCGAATTTACAGGACAGTACCGGATGGACACCGCTAATGACCGCAGCAAAAAATGGCGACATAGAAGGAGCGGAACTTTTGCTAAAAGCAGGGGCTGATCCGTTGAAAGTTGATGAAACAGGATATACAGCTGAGGATTATGCGCTGGATGCTGGATTTGACGAGCTCGCCGAGCTGTTGCATAATTTAGGCGATCAAATATAAAACAAAAGAAGCTTGATCGCTCAAGCTTCTTTCTTTTATGTATATTCAATTCTTTATGTTTAGGA